>DAOMFQ010000095.1:0-8768 GCA_035429905.1 Gemmatimonadales bacterium | reverse complement strand
GGCCCGGAGCGCCTCGAGCACCCGCGCCGCAAACCGACCTCGCGACTCCTCGTCCCGGCCCGTCTCCTTGGCCACCAGCTCCACCGCGCCGAGTTCCAGCGCGCGAATGGCCCCGGCGGTGCCCGGTCCCGCATAGGAACTGATGACCACGACGGGCCGCGGCGCCTCGGACATGAGGTACCCGATGGCGCCGAGGCCGTCCAGCTCCGGCATCTCGAGGTCCATCGTGACCAGGTCGGGCTGGTACTCGTGCACCTTGCGGAGCGCGTCGAGTCCGTGCCGTGCCGTGGCGACGACCCGGAACTCGCCCGAGCCGTCGATGATCTCCGTCAGCAGGCGACGGATGAGTGCGCTGTCGTCGGCGACCAGGACGGTCGGCAGGCTAGAGATGCGTCACTCCCCGGCGAACGGTCGACACCTCGATGCGTCCGTCATCGACGAAGAACCGGATGGTCCGCCCGAAATCGCCCCCGACGGCACTCCCGACGAGCGGGATGCCATGGTGCGCAAGCGCGGCCCGGACGGCCACGAGGTTGCGCTCCCCCATCTGGATGGTCCCGGCCGGCTGCAGGTTCATGAACATGGAGGCGCCGCCGGCCAGTCGCGCCGTGATCCGGGAGGCGCGCGCGCCCCGGCCGACCATGTCCTGGAGGAGGAGGGGAATGGCCGTCTGGGGGAACTTGCCGGGGTTCGGGTCGCGGCGGCTCAGCGCCGGCGACGGCAACAGGATGTGGGCCAGCCCCCCGACCTTCGCCTCGGCGTCGTGCAGCGCCACCGCCACGCAGCTGCCGAGCCCCACCGTGATCAGGGTGTCCCCCGTCCCGCCCACCTTGTATTCAGCCACGTGGACCATGATCTCGCCGGCCTTCATGCGGGCCGCCGGAAGATGCGCTCGCGGGCGTCGACCAGGGTGAGGCGCTCGCGCGCGGCCCCCCTGAGCGTCTCGACCTTACCCAGCACGAGCATGCCTCCCGGCATCAGCGCCTCCGCGAACTGGCCGAAGAGTCGCTCCTGGGTCGGCCGGTCGAAGTAGATGACGACGTTTCGACAGAGGATGAGATCGCAACTCGCTGGAGGGCGCGCTTCCCGGGTGAGGTCGAGGCGACGCACGGTCACCATGCGGCGGATGGCGTCGCGCACCTGCCAGCCGTCTTCGGTGGGGTCGCAGTACCGGGCCGTCATCCACGCCGGCGCCTCGAGGAACGCGGCATGCGGGTAGCGCGCGGCGGTCGAGCGCTCGAGGCTCTCGCGGTCAATGTCGGTGGCGTCGATGCGCACCCGTTCGGCCCAGGAGGCATGGCCCAGGGACTCGGCCGCCTCGGCGCAGAGCATGGCCAGCGTGTACGGCTCCTCGCCGGAGGAGCACCCGGCGCTCCACGCCTGCACCCGACCCTGGCGCGCCCGCAGGAGCTCGGGCAGGAGGTCCTGGCGCAGGCGGTCCCAGGTCTCGGGATTCCGGTAGAACCGCGTCACGTTGATCGTGAGCGCGTCCTTCAGCTTGTCCCACTCCTCGGGGCGCCGGTCGAGCACCGACATGTACTCGGCGTAGGTGTGCACGCTGCAGGCGCGCATCCGGACCAGCAACCGGCGCCGGAGGCACTTGTCCTTGTACGCGTCCAGCGAGAGCCCCGCGTCGCGGGAGACCCGGCGCGTCAGCGCCTTGAAGCCTTCTTCGTCGTCCACGATCACGCCGGCACGTCCAGGATCTCGAGGTTCGAACGCGCCAGTTGGTGGCCAGGATTCAGCTCGGCGGCCCGACGCCAGCAGTCACGCGCCCGCTCGCGGTCGCGCCGCCGGAATGCCAGGTTGCCCAGCTTGAAGTAGAGGTCGTCGCCCAGGTCGGGCGCCAGCTTCGCGGCCCGATCGAATGCCTCCTGGGCATCCTCGTACCGGCCCCCGCGATACAGGAGGTCGCCGAGGTTCTTCGAGAGTTGCGGCAGGCTCGGCTCCTCCGAGAGCGTCGCACGCAGGATACTCTCCGCCTCGGCGAGCTCTCCTGTCAGCTCCAGCAGCACGGCCAGGTTGTTCCGCAGGACGGGATGCGCCGGCCAGAGGCGGACGCCCTCGCGCGCCAGGGTGACCGCTCTCGGCAGGTCGCCGGAGGAAGCCGCCGCCAGCTCGGCGGCCCAGAACCAGAGCGGCGGCACGGGCCTGGTCCCGAGCAGCTCGCGCGCCCGGGCCAGCCGGCCCTCCGCCACTTCGGCGTCCTCCCGCTTGAGGGCGATGATCCCCCAGAGCAGCATGGGACGGGCGTCCTCCCGGGCCCGGCTCACCGCCTCCGCGCACGACGCCTCGGCCTCGGCCAGCTTGCCCAGGCGTTCCAGCGACAGCGCCAGGTTATGCAGCGCCGCCGGCCGCGCACCGCCGAGCTCGACCGCACTCTTGAACGACTCCACGGCGTCCGCCCAGCGCGCCTGCCGCAGCGCGATGAGCCCCAGGTAGAACGGGGCGTTGCCCTCGGTCGCTCGCAGGTCCGCGACCCGCCGAAACTCCCGTTCCGCCTCGTCGAACATGCCCGTCTTGTAGAAGGCGACCCCGAGGTTGCGATGTTCCTCCACGCGGGCGTCGTTCACCTTCTCCGATTGCTGGGTGGCCGAGGTTCCCACCCGCCGGGCGAATCCGGCCGCCAGGAGGCCGTAGATGGCCTTGCCCACCTCGAACTCGACCAGCCCCGACGCATCCACGACGTCCTGCACATCGTTCCGCCCGTTCAGCAGCGGCAGGATGATTTCCTGCTCGTCGCTGAGCCGGACGCCTGCGGCCTGCAACCGGGGAAGGTCGGCCTCGAAGACGATGTCGAGCGTCGGAATCTTCTTGGCGATGAGGCTCCACTCATCCACCCGCCGGGCGCCCTCGAGCAGCAGCGATTCCGGGTTGATGGACACCAGGAAGTCCTCCCGCTCCGGACGCACCCCCGCCTCGAAATTGAAGGTGCCGCTGCTCCAGGTGAACAGGTAGTAGACTGCTTCTTCGACCTGCACCCTGATGTGGTCCTCGAGCTCCGCGCGCGTGATGTGCCCCAGCTCGACGAGGATCTCTCCGAGCTTCCGGTCGCGGTCGCCCGCCTGCCGGTCCACGGCCGTGCGCAGCTGATCGTCGGTGATCCGTCCGTTCCGCACCAGCAGGTCGCCGAGTCGGTCGCGCCGGTTGACGATGGAGGCGTAGACGATCCGCCCGTCGTCGAAATAGGTGTAGCCGAAGTTCTGGCGATCGGCCACCGCCAGGCACCCGGTCTTCCGGCCCAGCGCGAGCAGCTGGATCACGTCGGGGAGGCTGGCTTCCTTGAGGCTGCCCTTGATGGCCATCAGCGCCACTCCTCGATCAGCCGCTCACCGAGGTCGGGCCACTCCCAGACGACCTTCTCCGGACTCCGGAATCCCCCCGCCCCGACACCGCTGGTGCGGACGCCGGGCGCGGGCCGCATCGCCTTGGGGGCGGCGCCTTCGAGAACTTCGCGTGCGAGGGCCACGTCGGGCTCCGCGTGCCGGGCGTCGGCCGCGGACTCGACGCGCTGCACGAGCGCCTGCACCGCCCGGACCGACTCGGCCGGCCGGCCGGCGAGGAAACTGGCCAGCTCGGCGTCCACCTTGTCGTACCGCGCCCCGAGCAGACGCTCGATGACCGCCTGGCGCACCTCGCGCTCCGGCGGCGGCAATTGCACCTCGAGCCCGCCCGCGAGGCGGCTCGCGAGCCGCTCCTCGAAATGCTCGATCGTGCCAGGGGCCACCGGCGACGTGAACGCCAGCTGGGCGCCCTGCTCCATGAGGTGGTTGAAGAGAAGGAAGAGCTCCTCCTGGGTCCGCTCCCTCCCGGCGGCGAGCTGGACGTCGTCGAGCAGGAAGGCGGTCACACGTCGGTAACGCGCCCGCCACTGTCCCACGCGATCGCGCTCGATCGCCTCGATGAGCTCCTCGGTGAAATCCTGGGTGTTAAGGCACGCGACGACCGCGCCCGGCACCGCCTGCAGGAGATTGCCAAGCGCGTGGAGCAGATGTGTCTTGCCGACGCCCGCGCCGCCGAGGATGACCAGGGGGTTGTACGCGACGCCGGGGCGCTCGGCCACCTCGCGGGTCGAGCGCAGCGCCATCCGGTTGCCGGGAGATTCCACCAGGTCGTCGAAGACCCAGATCGGCTCGGGCGGCGGTGGGGGGGAAGCGCCCTCACGGGCGCGGGCCAGGAACGCCTCGGCCGCCGGAATGGCGTCGGGGTCACGGAACACCGGGTCCGCGGCGAGGTCCTCTGCGAGCGTCGCCGCGTCGGCCTGCAGCGCCTGCAGCCGCTCGATGTCCGCCACGAAGCTCGCAAGCGCCTCCGCCGGATCGCCGTCGAGGCCGCGATCGAGCAGGCCGGACAGCCGGGTCGTCCGGTAGCCCTGGTCCTCCCACCGCGCGATCGCCTCCTCGACCCGGCGGCGCCACCCCTCCACCTGCCGGGTAAGCGTGTCCGCCACTTCGCTGAGGAACGCGCCGAACTCGTCGGCCGCCTCCGCGGGCGCGGCGCCGGCCGGAGGCGTCGGACGGCCTGCGCCGACCGGCTCGTCCGGATCGCCGTCTGCCTGCCCCACCGCAGGCACATCGGCGGCGATCGCGCGGACCCCGAGGACGAGGCGGGCCTGCGCGGCGTCCAGCGGCGCCTCGCCCACCGACTGGAAGGCCACCAGCCGGTTGAGCGCACCCACCAGTTCGCGCACGCTGTCGAGCGCCAGCGTCGCGACCGCCTCGAGGACACCCGGCAGGAACTTCGCCTGCCGCTCCTCCGCCTTCCGGCGCAGGATGGCGACCCGCGTCTCGTAGTCCGGCGCCGCGATGTCGATGACCAGGCCGCCTGCCACGCGCCGCAGGAGTCGCTCGTCGAGCGCCTCGATCTCGGCCGGGGGCCGGTCGCTGGTCAGCACGATCTGGCGTCCAGCGGTCTGCATCTGATCGACGAGCCGCAGCAGCTCGGCCTGGGTCTCGCGACGATGGGTCACGAACTGCACGTCGTCGAGGAGGAGCAGGTCGGATTCGGCGAACCGACGCCGGTACACCTCGCCCTGCCCCGCCCCGACCGCGGTGTGGAAGGCCTCCACGAAGTCGTCGAGGGTGACGTACTCGATGGTCAGGGCGGGGTTGATGGCCTGGGCGGCATGCCCGATGGCCATCAGGAGGTGCGTCTTCCCCAGGCCGGGCCGCGCGTAGATGAACAGCGGGTTGTACGCGGTGCCGGGGGATTCGGCCACGGCGCGCGCCGCAGTGGCGGCCAGTCGGTTGGCCGCGCCGACGACAAAGCCGTCGAAGCGGAATTGCGGGCTCAGCTGGGTGGTCACGCGGCCGGGCTCCCCGCCGCCAGCCGCTGGAGCACCAGCTCCGAAATGCCCTTCAAGGTCTCGAACACCCCGTGGCCGTGCAGACAGTCGGCGCCGAAGCTCTTGACGCCGCGGAAATTGAGGGCGTCATCGAGCTCTGCCGGATTCAGGATGAGATCGCGCGGGAGGTCCTGCTTGTTGTACTGGAACACCACCGGCAGCTGGCGAATGTCCACGCCCTGCGCCAGCAGATTCTCCTGGAGATTCTGCAGGCTCTCCACATTGTCGTCGTACCGCCGGGCCTGGCTGTCACCCACGAAGACCACCCCGTCCGCCCCCTGCAGCACCAGCTTGCGCGTGGCGTTGTAATACACCTGGCCGGGTACCGTGTAGAGCTGGAAGCGCGTGGTGAAGCCGCTGATGCTCCCGAGATCGATGGGCAGAAAGTCGAAGAACAACGTGCGGTCCGACTGGGTGGCGAGCGACACCATCCGCCCGCGACGGCTCTCCGGTACCCGCCCGTAGATGTACTGCAGGTTGGTCGTCTTCCCGGACCGGCCCGGCCCGTAGTAGACGATCTTGCAGGTGATTTCCCGGGTCGTGAAGTTGACGAGCGACATCGGCTACCGTCCGAAGAGCGAGCGCAGGCTCGCGTTGAGTTCGTTCTCGAAGTCCGCGGCCAGGACCTCGCGAGTCGGCGTGTCCTTCGGGGCGAGTGCCTGGAGTTCCTGCACCATCCGGTCGAAGAACAGCCGGACCAGCCCCAGGGAGCTGTCGCGATCGTACACGACCAGCCCGATCCAGCGGCCTTGCGGCACCTCGAACGCCGCGAGGAAGAGCCCCCGCGATGGCCCCTGGTGCGACAGGGCCCGCGACGCACCCGATGCGGTGAGCCGCCCCAGCTCCTCCGTGCTCGCCATGATGGCCGCGCCGAGCGCGGAAGCCGACATCACGTCCAGCGCGCGGGTGAAGCCATGCTGTGCCACCACCTGCCCGGACGACGTGGTGAGGAGGACCAGCCGGGCCGATGACTCCGCCAGGAACCGCTGCAGCGGATCCGCCACCCACGGCTCGATGACCCGCATCAGCCCAGCTGCTCCGCGGCGCGGCGCAGTTCCAGGCGCACCAGGCCGACGTTTACCTCGGGGTCGGTCACCGCCACCACCAGCAGGTCGGTTCCCGCGGGGACGGCCAGGAGTGCTCCCGCCTCGGCCTGCAGGTGCACGAAGGCGGGGGCCGTGCGCCCGGCCGCTTCCGTGGCCCGGCCGAGCCGCGCGACAACACCGGCAGTCAGCGCCGCCACCGCCGCGCCGTCGATGCCCTCCATCGACGTTTCCGCGATGACGAGGCCCTCCTCGGCGGACACCACCATGGCGCCGCGCACCCCGCGCACGCGGGTGACCGTCTCCAGCGAGTCCAGCAGCCTGGTGCTCATGCGAGCCGCTCCAGCCAGCGGCGGGCGGATTCCGCGGCGCGTTCCGCCTGGTGGGCCAGCCGGCCGATTGGCACGCTGTTGTCGCGCACCAGGAGCAGCAACGAGTCCTGCGTCGGGGCGCACAGGAAGAGGTTGGCGTCGCCGGTCTCGGCGGCCACGCTAGTCCACGCCCCGAGCGACAGGAGCCGCGAGGCGCGGGACGCATCGCGGAAGACGCCGGCCAGATGCGCCGCGACCGCGTCGCCCACCTCCGCCCCCGAGGGCGAGCGCAGGCCACCGCCCAGCCGCAGCCCGTTGCCGTCCAGCAGGAGGAGCCCGTCCATGGCGCCCTCGAGCCCCTCGAAGACGGCGGGCGCCTCGTCGGCCGGACTGCGGGGCGGCTGGGCCGAGTGCGGCTCCGGTGGCCGGACCGCCGCCGGAATGTCAGGCCGCGCCGGCGCACTCCCCGGAGTGGCCAGCGCCTCGCGCACCCGCGCCACGGCGGCGAGGACGCCTTCTGCATCCGGATCCATCGCCAGGGCCGCCTCGAGGTGCTCGAGGGCCTGCGGGAGATCGCCTGCCACGTAGTACAGGAACCCGATGCCCTTGTGCGCGCCGGCGTGGCGCTCGTCGAGGCGGAGCGCGATGTCCCACTCGTCGAAGGCGCGCTCGTGGTCGCCGCGGTCGCCGAGAACCCGGGCCAGGAGGTCGTGGGCATCGGCCAGCTCGGGATACCGGGTCAGCCCGGCGATGGCGATCTTCTCGGCGGCGTCGAGCTGGCCGCGACGCCGGAGCGCCTCGCCGAGCGGGAGGAACACCAGGCTCGAGGGATCGGCGGCCAGCTGCGCGGTCAGGACGCGGATGTCTTCATTGCTCACGGCGTCCTCCCAAGGCGTCCTTCAGGGTGTCCACGGCGGCGCGCCAGCGTCGCACCGCATCGTCGCGCCCGCGTTCGCTGTCGGGCAGCGGGTCGAGCGACTCCCACCTGGCCCACGCCTCGAGCGCGGCCCCGAAGTGCCCCCGCCCCACTTCGGCCAGGCCGAGCAGTCGAAGGGCGGGCGCACAGGCCGGGTCGCAGCGTAATGCCTGAGAAAACCGCAGGACCGCCTCCTCGTAGCGCGCTTCCGCGATCAGTACACGCCCGAGCACGAGATGGGCCGCGGCCTCGTCCGGGAAGGCGAGCACCGCCTCCTCGGCCGTGAACCGGGCCCGCGCCACCTCGCCAAGCAGGAGCCCCTCCTCGGCGGCCGACACCAGCACCGCGAGGTCGTGCACCGGCACTTCGGCCTGGCCGGGAACGACCGGCTCCGCCAGCTGGATAATACCCGCCGTGGCCAGCCCGAAGAGGGTGCGCGCCACGTCAAAATCCGACCGGCCGAGCGAGGCGGCGAGCGACCGGAGGTCAGTGGCACCGTCGATGCCGGCCAGCACCTCCCACTCGAACGGCAGGAGGTCCAGCAGCCCGCCGTCGTCATCCAGGGTGCTGGTGAATCGCGGGACGACCCCGAGGTGCGGCACCTTGGCCTCGATCCGGGACCACTCGTCGATCCGCCGGGCCGCCTCCATGAGGAGCGACTCGGTCGGGATCCGGACCGTGGCCTCGCCCAGCGCGGGCGGCAGGGGCCCATCCTCGAAGGAAAAATAGCCCTCCGACCAGCTCATCAGCTCGAAGATGACTTCCTCGACCTGGGCCCTGATCTGCCGCTCGAGTTCCTTCCGGGGGAGCGCCCCCATCTCGACGAGGATGTCGCCGAGCCGGTGCCCGGGCCGGCTCCGCTGGATGGCGGCCGCCCGCGCCACCTCCTCCTCGCGCACCTTGCCGGCCCGCACGAGCAGGGCACCGAGGGGATGCGGATTGCTGCGGATTTCCGCGGCGATCACGCCCCCGTTGGCGAAATACACGACCCCCGCGTTCTGCCGGAGCTCGGAGGTCACGCGAAGGACCCCCGTCTTCCGCCCCAGGTCGAGCAGCTGGAAGACATCGTGGATCTGCAGTTCCTTCAGCGGGCCTTTGATCGGCACCCGTTACTCCGCCGTGGCGGTGAAGATGTGCACCAGGTCCCGCGTCGA
>DAOMFQ010000094.1:0-8830 GCA_035429905.1 Gemmatimonadales bacterium | reverse complement strand
TGCCCTCGCTCGGAGCGCCACCGGCCGAGCCAGCCGGCGCGTGAAGGTGACGCCGCTCGCCGCGGCCTCGCCGGCGGCGGTCCGGGCGGCGCTCCGGGCGGGAGGGTTCGAGGAGTGGAAAGCGGATGCGGCCGCCCAGGGGACTGAGGCGGCCGCATTGCGCTTGTCGGGACTCGACGAGGCCACGCGCGAGGCGCTCGTGGCCTACGCCGGCGGCAAGCTCGGCCTCGATGTGCTCACCACGGCGGACGGCGCGGTCGTCAGCGGCAGCCGGGCCCGTCTGCAGTCCCTCGCCCGTCCGTGGGTCGGACCACCGGAGTTGGCGGAGCTGGCGTTCCACGTCGGCCTGGCGCTGCCGGTCGAGCTGCCTGCCATCTGGGTGACGGCCACCGGGAGCCTCGACCTCGACCGTCCGGTGATCGTCGGCATCCTGAATGTCACGCCGGACAGCTTCAGCGACGGCGGAAGCCTGCCGACCGTCGAGGCCGCCGTCAGCCGGGCCGAGCTGCTCCTCGCGGGCGGCGCCTCGATGCTGGACGTGGGCGGCGAGTCCACCCGCCCGGGCCGGCCCGACCCGGTGTCGAGTGAGGAAGAGGTGGCGCGGGTGGTGCCGGTCGTCATGGCACTCCGGCGTCGCTGGCCCCAGGTCCCGCTCTCAGTGGATACCGTCAAGGCCGTGACGGCGCGCGCCGCCCTCGACGCCGGGGCCAGCGCGGTGAACGACGTCTCCGGCCTCCGGCTCGACCCAGACATGGCGCGTGTGGTGGCGGACGCGGGCGCCGGCGTCGTCCTGATGCACTCGCGCGGCGGGCTCGCCTCGATGGCGTCCTACGACGACGCCGACTACGGCGGCGATGTCGTCGGGGGCGTCATCGAGGAACTCCGGTCGGCCGTCGAACGCGCCACCTCCGCGGGCGTCGGCGCCGATCACATCGTCATCGATCCCGGCTTCGGGTTTTCCAAGACCGTCGAGCAGAACCTCGTGCTGGCCGACCAGCTGACGGCGCTCCGCGCACTGGGCCGGCCGATCCTCGTCGGGCCGTCCCGCAAGCGGTTCCTCGGCGCCGTCACGGGCCGGGACCTTGCCGACCGCGATCGTGCCACGGCCGCCTTCTGTGCCCTGACCTACGCTCGTGGAGCACGCCTCTTCCGCGTGCATGACCCTGCGGCCACGCGCGATGCTCTCGCCCTGGCCCAAGCCTTCGGAGCCGCCCACTGACCGCCGAAGCGACGCAACGCCCTCCCTACCTCGCCGCCCTGGTGCTCTTTGCGCTGGTGTGGGCGGGATACGTCTTCACGCTGGCCCCGAGCGTGACCTTCTGGGATGCAGGCGAGCTCATCGCCTCCATGCATAATCTGGGCATTCCGCATCCGCCGGGCACGCCCCTCTTCGTCCTGTTGGGTCACACGTGGGCCGCGCTCCTGCCAGTGGGCGAATATGCGTGGCGCACCAACCTGATGAGCGCCACCTTCTCGGCCCTGGCCGCCGCCGGGTTCTTCCTCGTCGCCGAGGATGCGCTCCGGCGAGGCACCCTCGAGATGGCCCCGGCACCGCGCCGGCTGGTCACGATCGGGGGCGGCATGGCGGCGGGCCTGATGGCGGCCTTCACGTACACCCACTGGCAGAACTCCAACGAGACCGAGGTCTACAGCATCGCGACCTTCACCATCGCGCTGATCTGCTGGCTCTGCCTCCGCTGGCGCGAGGCGAGGGGCACCGAGGGTGCCGTCCGCCTGATCCTCCTCATCGTCTACCTGGCCGGCATCTCCATGGGCAACCACCTCCTGGCGCTGCTGGTCGGGCCGGCGGTGGTCATGTTCCTGGGCGCGACGATCATGGGATCGCCCGCGGTGTCGCCGGAGGAGCGACGGCGGGAGTGGGCCACCGTGGCCGTCGTCGCCGGGCTCTGGGCGCTGCTCATCGGCACCGGGCTGGGGAGCACACCGCTGATCATTCTCGGCGGACTCTGCTTCACGGCGGCCGCGGTCATCGCCGCCATGGCGGGGATGCTGCCGTTCGCGCTGCTCGGATTCGCCGTGGCGGCGATCGGGGTCACCACGTACCTCTTCCTCTACATCCGGGCCGGCCAGGCGCCGACACCCAACGAGGCTGACCCGTCGAACTGGGAGCGGCTGCTCGCCGTCATACGCCGGCAGCAGTACCCGGTCCGCACGCCGCTCGACGATCCCACCGTGCCGCACGGCCCCACGAATCCGGGCCGCAGCCTCCCGATCATCTGGCTGCAGCTCCAGAACTACATGCAGTACTTCAGCTGGCAGTGGGCCCGTGGACTGAGCGGCCGCGGCGTCGGCGTGTTCGACGGGCAGCTCGCCGCGGCCGTCCTTGCCATCGTCCTCGGCCTCCGCGGACTGTTCGTGCATCGGCGCGCCGACCGGGCCGGATGGTGGCTGCTCTTCACGCTCTTCGTCGTGACGGGGCTCGGCCTCGTGACCTACATGAACTTCAAGCCCGGCGCGTCGCTCGGGTACGGGCTCTTTCCGCAGTCGGGCGACCACGAGGTCCGCGAGCGCGACTACTTCTTCGTTGTCAGCTTCCTGGTGTGGGGTGCCTGGGCCGGGATCGGGCTCGCGTCGATCGTGCGGGACGGACTCCGGCGCTTCCCGACGGGCGCCCTCCGCACCGCGGTCCCGCTGGTGTTCCTCGTGGCGCTCCTGCCGGCCACGGCGAACTTCTCCGCCGCCAGCCGGCGCCACGGCCCCGACGCCCGGCTGGCGGGCGACTTCGCCTACGATCTCCTCAATTCCGTGCCCCCGTACGGCGTGCTGTTCACCTACGGCGACAACGACACGTTCCCGCTCTGGTGGGCGCAGGAGGTCGAGGGCATCCGGCGCGACGTCACCGTCGTCTGCCTCGCCCTCGCCAACACCGATTGGTACGCGCGGCAACTCCGCGACAACCCGGTGCCCGCCTTCGACGAGGCCGCCGCCCCTCCCATCTGGCAGGGCCGGGGCGCTGTGCGGCCGGACTGGCCGACGCTCCAGATGACCGACGAGGAGATCGCCTCCGCGTATCCGCGCCAGCTGGGGGAGGCGGTCACGGTCAACTTCGGTCCGTACCGCCAGACTTACCAGGCGGGCACCATTTTCTATACCAGCGACTTCATCGTGGCCCGGGTCATCCAGCAGAACATCGGCCGGCGGCCGGTCGGCTGGTCGATCACGACGGGACGTAATTTCCTCTCGCTCGACCCCTACCTGCTCCAGCAGGGGCTCGCTCTCCAGTTACAGACCGCCCAACCCGACTCCCTGGGACGCGGGATCGACCGCCAGAAGTTGGCGGGCGCGTTGCTGGACGTGCCCACCACGGAACGGCTGGTCTGGGAGACCTATCGGTACGGCGCGATGCGAACCCGGCCGATCGGGCGCTTGGACGTCACCAGCCAGTCGTTCGCCTCGACCCTGAGCCTGCCACCGGCCCAGCTGGCCTACGCGTTCCAGGCACTTGGCGACGAGCAGATGATGGTCCGGAACCTCGAGTTGGCCGGCAAGCTGGCGCCCAATCCCGCCATCGCCGCCATCCTGTCACAGATTCGGCTGGCCCCGCGCCCGCCGGGCTCCGATTCCCCGTAGCGCTCCCTGCATTTCGGCGTCAACTCGTTGTATTTTTCACGGTTATGACATTCCCGGACCTCCCGGCGCGGCTGGCCTCGGTGCAGGACGCCATCGCCGCCGCGCAGGCGCGGTCGGGCCGGCGGCAGCCGGTCAGGATCGTCGCGGTCACCAAGACGATGGGCCCGGATGCGGTTCGTGCCGCGGTCGGGGCCGGACTCGGGGCGGTGGGCGAAAACCGGGTGCAGGAGGCGCTCGAAAAGCAGGATGCGCTCGCCGGCGTTGCCGTCGAGTGGCACCTCATCGGGTCGCTGCAGAAGAACAAGGCGCGCCACGCCGCCGGCCGGTTCGCACTGATTCATTCCGTCGACCGCCTCGACCTGGCAGCCGAACTGGACCGCCGCATCGGCGAGGACCGGCACCAGGCGATCCTGGTGCAGGTCAACTGTTCGGCGGAGCCGCAGAAGGGCGGGGTGGAGCCGGCGGGACTCCCCGCGTTGCTGGACGCGCTCCGCGCCTGCCGCCGCCTCGAGGTGCGCGGGCTGATGACGATGGCGGAGCTGACGGACGACGTGAGCCGCCAGCGCGCCGCCTTCGCCAGGCTCCGCACGCTCCGCGACGAGGCCGAGGGCCGGGGGCACCGTCTTCCGGAGCTGTCGATGGGAATGTCCGCTGATTTTGCGGTGGCCGTCGAGGAAGGCGCCACCATGGTCCGGTTGGGTACGATCCTGTTCGGGGAGCGCCACGCATGACGACCGATGACAGCTTTCAGCTCACGCCGCACGACATTCGCTCGCAGGAATTTCAGCGCGCCTTCCGTGGGTTCGACCCGGTCCAGGTCGAATCGTTCAAGCAGCGCGTGTCGGAGGAGTTCGAGCGGGTATTGCGGGAGCGGGCCCAGCTCGAGGAGCGGCTCCGCGGATTCCAGGAGCAGTTGCGCGCCTTTCGCGACCGCGAGCGGGCGATGAACGAGGCGCTCATCGCCGCCCAGCAGCTCCGTGTCGATGCCGAGGCACAGGCGCGCAAGGAGTCCGAACTGCTCATCCGCGAGGCCAAGACCGAGGCGCTGCGCCAGTTGAACGAGGCGCAGGGGGAGGACCGCGTGCTCCGGGAGCGGACCGACGCGGGCAAGCGGCAATTCGCGGCGTTCCTGGCCAACTTCCGCGCCCTCCTCGAGCGGCAGCTCGGCGAGGTGGACGGGCTGCAGGCCTACGCCCAGACGGTCCCGCAGCCCCAGGGCGAGCTCGTGCTCAAGAAGCAGGCGTGAGCGGATCGGCCGGGCGCCGCTGATGGCCTTCGCCCCGCTTCCGGACCTGGGCGCCGACCAGCTCGAGCGAGAGCTGCTCGACACCTGGAAGGCGGAGGACCTCTTCCGCCTGAGCCAGGAGGCGGGCCGCGGGGGCGTGCCGTTCGTGTTCTACGAGGGCCCTCCGACCGCGAACGGGAAGCCGGGCATCCACCACGTCTTCTCCCGGACCATCAAGGACCTCATCTGCCGGTTCCGCGCCATGCAGGGCAGGTCGGTCACCCGCATCGCGGGGTGGGACACCCACGGCCTGCCGGTCGAGATCGAGGTCGAGAAGCAGCTGCAGCTCAAGGGCAAGAAGGAAATCGAGGCCTACGGCGTGGAGCGCTTCAACGCGCTGTGCCGGAGCAGCGTCTTCACGTACAAGGCCGACTGGGAGGCGATGTCCGACCGGATCGGCTACTGGCTCGACTACGCCCATCCCTACATCACCTTCAGCAACGAGTACGTCGAGTCGGTCTGGTGGATCCTGAGCCGGCTGCACGATCGTGGACTGCTCTACCGGGGCCATCGCGTGCTGCCGTACTGCCCCCGGTGCGGTACCGTCCTTTCCAGCCACGAGCTGGCGCAGGGCTACGAGGAGGTGCGCGACCGGGCCATCTTCGTCACGTTTCCGCTGGAGGACGGCTCCGGCAGGGAGCTGGTCGTCTGGACCACCACCCCATGGACCCTGCCGTCCAACGTGGCGGCGGCGGTCCACGCCGACCTCGAGTACGGCGAGTATCCCGACCCGAAGCAACCCGGGCGCACGTTGGTCCTGGCCACCAGCCTGGCCCCGCGGCTCCTGGCGCGGTTGTTCGGAGAGGGCTCGGTCCCGGCGCCGTTGCGCGTCGTGCCCGGCAGCGCGCTGGCGGGGCTCCGGTACCGCCGGCCGCTGGAGGTGGTGCCGCTGCCCGATGGGGTGGCCCACAGCGTCGTGGTCACCGGCGACTTCGTGACCGCCACCGACGGCTCCGGCATCGTGCACATGGCGCCGGCCTTCGGCGCCGACGACTACGCCGCCGGCCAACAGCACGGGCTCGCGCTGCTCCGCCCGGTGGCGCCGGACGGCACCTTCGTCGGGACGACCTGGCCCGAGCTCGAGGGCAAGCTGGTCACGGCCGACGAGACCAACGAGTTGATCGTGCGGCGGCTCAAGGCCGAGGGGCGTCACCTGCTGACCGAGCAGTACGTCCACACCTACCCGCACTGCTGGCGCTGCCGCAGCAAGCTCATCTACTACGCGCGCGACTCCTGGTTCGTCCGCACCTCCTCGCTTCGCGACCGGATGCTGGCGCTGAACGCCGAGGTGTCCTGGCAGCCGCCGGAGGTGGGCAGCGGCCGGTTCGGCGAGTGGCTGGCGAACAACGTGGACTGGGCGCTCTCCCGCGACCGCTACTGGGGCACACCGCTCCCAGTTTGGAGTTGTGACCGCGACGCCGCCCATGTGGTGGTGATCGGCAGCTACGCCGAGCTCGCGGAGCGCTGGGGCCGCGCGCTGCCTGCGGACTTCGATCCGCACAAGCCCTTCATCGACGAGTACGCCTGGGACTGCACCTGCGGCGGGCGGATGACCCGCGCCACGGAAGTCATCGACACCTGGTTCGATTCCGGCTCGATGCCCTACGCGCAGTGGCATTACCCCTTCGAGCACGAGGCCGACTTCGCTGCGCACTTCCCGGCCGACTACATCTGCGAGGGGGTGGACCAGACCCGGGGCTGGTTCTACTCGCTGCTGGCCATCTCCACCGCCGCCTTCGACGCGCCGGCCTACCGTCACGTCATCGTGAACGAGCTGGTCCTCGACGCCGAGGGCCAGAAGATGTCGAAGAGCCGCGGCAACGTGGTCAACCCGACGGAATTGCTGGCGGAGTACGGGGCAGACGTCGTGCGGCTGTACCTGCTGGTATCGAGCCAGGTCTGGCTCCCGAAGCGGTTCGACGCGCGCACCATTCCCGAGGTGGCGGGCGGGTTCCTCAACACGCTACGCAACACGTACCGATTCTTCGGGCAGTACGCGGGTGACTGGCGGCCGCGGGCGGGCCCGGCGCCGGCTCCCCGTGCCCTGGCCGATCGCTGGATCCTGAGCAGGCTCGCCGGCGTCGTGGACACCGTGAACGCCGCCTGGGAGCAGTACGACGTCACCGCCGGGACCCGGGCACTCATGGGCTTCGTCGTGGACGACCTCTCGAACTGGTACGTCCGGCTGAACCGCGCGCGATTCTGGGCCGCCGACGGCGAGGCCGACCCGGAGGCGCTGGCCACCCTCCACGCCACACTCGTGACGGTCTCCCGGCTCCTGGCGCCGGCGGCGCCGTTCCTTTCCGACTGGATGCACCGGGCCCTCGACGGCTCGCCGGTCCACCTTGCCCGGTTCCCGGCCGCCGGGGCCGAACGGAACGAGGCCCTCGAGGCGGCGATGGATGCCGTTCGCCGGCTGGCCTCGCTGGCCCGCGCGGCCCGGGAGGAGGTCGGCCTGGGCGTCCGGCAGCCGCTCGGCCGGATGGTGGTCGCGGTCCCCAGGGCGGTACAGGGCCCCGTCTTTGATTCGCTGCTCGAACTCCTCCGGCACGAGGTGAACGTCAAGTCGGTGGAGGTGGTGGAGTCGGACGCGGATCTGGTGAGCCTCCGCGCCAAGCCGAACTTCCGATCCCTCGGCAAGCGCTACGGCAAGGACACCCCGGCCGCTGCCGCCGCCGCCGCCCGGCTCAGCGTGGAGCAGCTCCGGGCCCTGGAAGGGGGCGGGGCGGCCACGGTGGAGGTGAACGGGACGCAATTTGAGTATCTTTCCGAGGATGTGGCGGTTACCCGGGAGGTGGCCAGCGACCTGGCGGTCCAGAGCGACGGGCCGTACGTCGCGGCGCTCGATCCGGCGCTGACGCCGGCGCTCCGGCAGGAAGGGCTGGCGCGGGAAATGGTCAACCGGATCCAGCGTCTCCGGAAGGACGCCGGATACGACATCACGACCAGGGTGGCGCTGGCCATTGACGGCCCGCCTGATCTCCTGGCCGCGGTCAGGGGCCATGCGGAGTTCATCCAGGGCGAAACGCTTGCCCGGGAATTGGTGGTAGGATCACGAGCCGACCGCCCGGACCGGGAGCAGCGCATCACGCTCGACGGTCTCGAAGCGATCATCGGCATTCAACGACGGGACGATGCCCGGCCGGCAGGCCGGAGCACACACACGGACAGGGCATGAACAAGAAGCAGCTGACTTACTTCGAAAAGCGACTGATCGAGGAACGGGCCCGCGTCATGAAGGAGCTCGGCCACTACGACGAGTCCTTCAACTCCACCCTCCAGGGCGCCGACGGCGACCTCTCCTCCTACTCCTTCCACATGGCGGACCAGGGCACCGACGCCATGGAACGCGAAAAGCAGTTCCTGATGGCCTCGAAGGAGGGCCGCTACCTCTGGCACGTGAACCAGGCGCTCGGGCGGCTGTACAACAATCCGGAGCGGTTCGGCACCTGCGAGAGCTGCAGCTCGGCCATCAACTTCGAGCGACTGGACGCCCTGCCGCACGCCCGCCTCTGCATCAGCTGCAAGGAAAAGGAAGAGGATGCCAAGCGCCGCTGAGCGCCGGTTGTTCCTCGGAACCGCGCTCGGTGTGCTGCTGCTCGACGCCGTGACCAAGTTCGCCGCCGAGGCGTACCTGCCTCGGACCGCGGGCCTCTCGGTCGTCGGGGAATGGTTCCAGCTCCACCTCGTGTACAACCCCGGGGCGGCGTTCGGGCTGCACCTCGGGCCGTACTCCCGGTGGATCTTCCTGGTGCTGGCGCTCGGGGCGGTCATCCTCCTCGCACGGATGTCGGCCACCGCCACCGCAGGCGACCGGTTCCGGCAGTTGGCCCTCGGTCTCGTGGCCGGCGGGGCGGCCGGGAACCTGGTCGACCGGATCCGCAGCTCGCGCGGCGTGGTGGACTTCCTCGATGTCGGCATCGGGTCGCTGCGCTGGCCGACGTTCAACGTGGC
>DAOMFQ010000093.1:0-8830 GCA_035429905.1 Gemmatimonadales bacterium | reverse complement strand
CCTCGACGTACGGCATGACGAAGTAGAGGAAGCCGCCGGCCTCGCCGGAGTCGTGGAGCGGGAGGATGTGGGGGTGCTGCAGGCGGGCCGCCACCTGGATCTCGCGGAAGAACCGCTCGCTGCCCAGGGTGGCGGCCAGTTCGGGCCGGAGCACCTTGAGCGCCACCATCCGGCCATGCCGCATGTCCTCGGCCAGGTACACCGTGGCCATGCCGCCGGCGCCGAGTTCCCGCTCGATGCGGTAGCGGTCGGCGAGGGCGGCGGTGAGGCGGGCGAGGGTGTCGCTCATGGGCCGTTCGATCCCTCGATGTCACCGAGGGCGCCGAGCTCCGCCCGCACGCTGTCGCGTTGGGGAATGCGCGAGGGCTCGGGGTCGTTGCGCATGCGAAGGTAGTACCGGTAGGCGCGAATGGCATCGGCACGATCGCCCAGTTGGGCGGCGAGTTGCCCTTCGAGCCGGTACGCTTCCGCAAGACCGGGAGGTTCCGGCTCGCCGTTCGGGCTGTAGCGCCGTCGCACGGCGCGGAGCGCGCGGTCGGTCCGGCCCTGCGCTTGGTACAGGCGGGCCAGCTGGATCGAGGCGAACATGCTGTTCCCCTCGTACCCCCGCCATAGCGAGTCGGCCACATCGACAAGGCGCCCTGCCCTCGGATCGCCGCCTTCCACCGCCACCCACGCCTCCATGAGCGGCGCCCAGCGGTACCAGAATCCGTGGAGGGTGTCCTTCGCCGCCATCTCCTGCACGTTCTTCAGGATCGTCGCGCCCATCGAGCGATCACCCTGCGTGAATCGAAGCAGGTTGGCGGCGCCGACGTTTGCCGACAGCGTCGTGGTGTCGGGGATTGCGCCCCCGTACCAGATGGCGCCGAGCACCGATTGAAGCACGCCGCCGCCGCTGACGACGCGAAGCGTGTCCAGCCACGCCGCCGCTTCGGAGGGCCGACCACGGTTCAGCAGGTAGAACCACCGGCTGAACGCCATGTCGTTGCGCTCCGCCGGCGTCGCGGCCAGCCGGTGGATCGCGTCGAGCAGTTCCGGCTGGTGCGCCAGGGTGAGGCTGTCGCGCGGATTCTGGAACAGAATCGCCTGGGGCACCCGGAGTGGTTGGGATGGAAGGCCCGCCAGGAACGTCTTGACGCCCCCGGCGTCGCCGGAGGCCTGGAGCAGGTCCCACTTTGCCTCGATCACACCCTCGCCGGTGGAATCGAGCGTGAACGCCCGTTGCGTCCACAGTCGCTGCGCCGCGGTGTCTCCAATGACGAAATTGAGCCTGGCCAGGTGCGTGACGGGGCCGCCATAGAGGGAGTCGAGCTCGACGGCCTTCTCGAAGGCCTGGCGGGCCCGCACTTCCGGGTCGGGAATGTCGGCGAGGCGGCCGCCGTGAAAGAGCCCGTCGCCGAGGTAGTACCAGGCGTCGGCGCTCTCGGGCATGGTCTGCGCCGCCTTCTCCGCGTCGGCGATCTGCACGGTCCACGGCGTCTGCCGCGGATACATCGAGCCGAGTCGAAGCATGAGGAACGTCTGGTCCTGTGGATTCAGCCGGTCGCGGTACTGCCACGCGAGGCGGCGGACCCGGTTCATGTCCCCGGCGGCGGGGTGCCAACCGCTCGCCTCGACCAGCGCGGAAAGCGCCAGCGCGAAGGTCGAGTCGAGCTGCACGGCACGTTCCAGCAGCGGCGTGGCCACCTGGAATGCGCCTCGACGGTAGGCGGTCACGCCGTCGAGGTAGGCGCGGAGGGCGTCGAGGTTGGTCGTGGTCAGTGCGCTCAACTGCGTGGACTTCGCTCCCGCGCCGAGCGCCAGCAGCTGTGCGGTGAGGCGGTCCACCATCACGAAGAGGCTGTCCTTCGGGCCCTCGACGGTGGTCTGCGCCAGCGTGCGGCCATCGGGCATCTCGACCAGCGACGCGCTGATGACGAGGTGGTCCGGCGGCCCGACGATGCTGCCCTGCAGGACACGGCCCGCCCCGATCTTCCGGGCTACGCGGGCCACGGCGTCGCCCGGGAGGTCCTCGGTTTCGCTGCCGCCGGCGTCGCGCACCGCCGCAAGCACCGACCGGGTGTCCGCTGCGCGCGGCCCGCCCTCACCGGTCAGCTTGGCCTGCAGCAGGTCCACCATCCCCTGCCGCAGGTACTGCACGCTGGGGTCGGCCCCAGCCACCCGGAACGGCAACACGGCGACGACGTTGGCGTCGAGCGCCCGCCCGCCTGCGCCTCCCCACGGCTTCCAGACGAGGAGCGCTGCCACGGCAATCAGTGCGGCCCCGGCGGTCGCATAGCTCGCCATCGACTTCCGCGGTTTTGCCGCCACCACCGCCGACACCGGCTGCGTGTGCGTCGGCGTCATCCCGCCGCTCGGGGTGGCCAGCGGTTCCAGCGCGGTGACCAGCTCGTCCGCGGACTGGAAGCGATCGGCTGGCCGCTTGGCGAGGCAGCGCATGATGGTGGCCTCGAGCGCGGGGCTGAGGCCAGAGCGCTGTTGCCCGACGGCCGGAGGCGTCTGCGTCACGTGCGCCGCGAGCGTCTGCTGGGGGTTGAGGCCGTGAAACGGCGTGTGCCCCGTCAACATCTCGTAGCCGAGGATGCCGATGGCATAGATGTCCACTCGGCCGTCCATCTGCGGATCGGCGGAGGCCTGCTCTGGGGCCATGTAGGCGGGTGTGCCCAGGGCGACGCCGGCCGTGGTGAGTTGCTGGCGTCCGGAGGCCTCGGTCACCGCCTTCGCCACGCCGAAGTCCATGACCATCGCATGGCGGCCGGACAGCAGCACGTTTTCAGGTTTGATATCCCTGTGTACCACGCCGGCGCGGTGCGCCACCGCCAATGCCTCGGCAATCTCTCCGAGAAGGCGCACCGCCTCGTGCACCGGGAGTTCGCCGGCCCGCGCCAGGCGGTCGCGGAGGGTCTCGCCCTCCACGAAGGGCATCACATAGTAGAAGAATCCGCTCGCATCACCGGAGTCGAGCACGCCGAGGATATGCGGGTGCTGCAGGCGGGCAGCCACTTCGATTTCGCGGGCGAACCGTTCCGGCCCGAGGGTGGCCGCCAATTCGGGACGCAAGACCTTCACCGCGACCTTGCGGTGGTGCTTGAGGTCCTCGGCCAGGTAGACCGTGGCCATGCCCCCCTGACCCAGCTCCCGCTCGAGGCGGTAGCGGTCGGCCAGGGCTGCTGAGAGTCGGTCGAAGGAATCGGTCATCGGCTCGCCGGAAGGGAATGCGAGGAAGTTACGGCTCGCCGGTGACAGGCGCCAGCGGACGCGGGAGGGTGAAACCCGTCCCACGCTGTCATCGTCAGGCCGGATGTCTCCCTCGGAGTGATTCCCCGTGATCCGTCCGCTGGTCGTGTGCCTGCTGGCAGGCAGTTCGGTGCTGGCCGCCCAGTCGGGGGCCCCACCCACCGTGGCCGGATGGCGGGCGGACCTGCAGGCGCTGGCGAAGGAACTCCCGGCCCGGCACCCGGCGCCGTTCCTGAACATCACCAGTGCACAATGGGATTCTGCCGTCGCGAGCGTCAACCGCCGGCTCCCGACGCTCAATCAGGACCAGACCCTCGTCGCCTTCTTCCAGCTCGTGGCACTCGCTGGCGACGCGCACACCACGGTCCAGCCCGATCCGGCGCGACCGCTCCACTTCTACCCGATCGAGCTCTACGCCTTCGAGGATGGTCTCTTCGTCCGCCGCGCCGACTCCGCGCATGCCTCCCTGGTCGGCGCGCGGGTGGTCAGATTCGGGAATGCCAGCGCCGAGGAGGCGATGGCGCGCGTGGCGACCATCATTCCGCACGAGAACGACTGGTGGGTGCGCGCCTGGGGGCCCTTCTGGCTCACCGCCGTGGAAATGGTGCACGGCCTCGGCCTCACGACCGACCCGAACCGGCTCACGCTGGTCGTGGAGCGCCACGGCCGGCAGGAAACCGTTACCCTCGCTCCGGCGGGCACGATGGCCCACGGCGAGGGCGGCGCGGTGGACATGAGCCACTGGGTGTCCATGCGCGCCGCCGCTGCCCCGCTCTCGGAGCAGCAACCGGGCAACCCGTTCTGGTGGACCTGGCTTCCCGACTCCCGCACGCTCTACGTGTCGCTCCGGGCCGTCGTGCCGGCCCCCAACTCCGCCACCAATCGCAGTCAGTGGAATCAGGTGTTCGCCCTCGCCGATTCGCTGCAACCCGCACGCTTGGTTTTGGACATCCGCGACAACCTCGGCGGCAACGGCGGCCTCAACCGGTATCCGGTGCAGCAGATCGTGCGGCGCCCCTGGCTCGACCGGCCCGACCGGCTGTTCGTCATCATCGGCCGGCGCACCTTCTCCGCCGGGCAGCAGTTCGCCAACCTGCTCGAGGCGTGGACCCAGGCCACCTTCGTCGGCGAGCCGACCGGTCAGCGGCCGAGCCAGTACGGCGACCACCGACCGCTGGAACTGCCCAACAGCCACCTGACCGTGATGATCTCCACCGTGTTCCACCAGGCGCCGGACGAGTTCGACCGGCGCGAATTTGTCCCGCCCGATGCCTATGCGCCGCTCACCTCCGAGGCGTACCGAAGCGGGCAAGATCCCGCCATGGCCGCCACGTTGTCGTGGAAGGCCGGGCCGGCGGTGGCGGAAAGCGTCGCGGCCCTGGTGGCCGTCGGTGATTCCGCCGGCGCCGAACGGCTGCTCCGCTCGGTGCAGCAGCAGCCCATCAACCGCTACCGGAGCCTCGAGGCCGAGATCAACGCGCTCGGATACCGGCTCCTCGGCGGCGGCTCCGCCGCACAGGCGGTGACCGTCTTCCGGATCAACACCCTGGTGTATCCGCACTCCGCCAACGCCTTCGACAGCCTCGGCGAGGCGCTCCTCACCAGCGGTCAGCGCGACGCCGGTATCGCCGCCTATCGCCAGGCGCTCAGGATCGAACCCGGCTTTCCGCCGTCGCAGCAGGCGCTCCAGCGGCTCGGCGTGCAATAGCGCAACGAAACGGGCCCTCGATTTCTCGGGGGCCCGCAGATTCTGCTTGGTCAGTGTATCAATTACCGCCGCCGACCGCCGCCCCCACCACTGTAGCCTCGATTGTAGTTCGCGCTGCTCGCCGACCGGGTGTCACCGGCGCCCCGTGCGTTGCTCTCGGCGTTCATCTGCTGCTGCTGGGAGGCGCTCATGTTGGCGTTCTGCCAGCCGCCATCGGACGTGGGCTGCTTCCATCCGTCGGCCGTGCTCGAGTAGGTCTGGCCGTCCTTCTCCGCGTACACGTTGTTGCCGGCGTGGGCCACGTAGTTGCCGTCGGAGCCCATGGCGCCCACCGATTCGGCCTGCCCGGTGTTCGGGTTGTACGCGACGCCCTTGGTGGCCGAGACCTGCTGGCCGGTGTAGGCGTTGCCTTCCGTCGTGTGCACGCCCGCGGCGGCCGCCCCCGTCTGGTTGTTGTACGCGGCGCCAGCGCCCTGCGTCTCGTAGTTGCCGGTGTACGCGTTCGCATAGCCCGAGCGCTCGGCGGCGGTCGAGGTACCGGTCATGGAGTTGTACGACTGTTCGCCCTGATGGGCGTACGCGTTTCCGGTATAGGCGTTGTACCCGCCGGAGGTGTTGCTCACCGCGCTGGTGGCGCCGTACTGGTGATAGACGTTGCCGGTGGTGGCCGCATAACCGCCGGGACCGTACACCGCCGCGCCGCCGTACGCCCCGTACGCATGGCCATAGTAGGGGTTGTAGGCGTATCCGTAATACGGATGGTAGGCGTAGCCGTAGTAGTAGTCCGAGTGGCCGATCGCGTAACCCGCCGCGAACATGAACGCCCACCCGGCGTACGGGTTGTAGGTCATCGTGGCCCCGGACCCGTATGTCGTGGGCGCCGGGTAGTACACGTTGTTCACCACCGTCACCGGATAGGCGTACCCGGTGCCGTAGACCACGGTGCCATCCGCCGTGACGATCACACCGTAGTACCCGGGCGTGTACCCGATGTACACGACGGCCGAGGTGTATCCGTACACTTCGACGTAGGTCACGTAATGCAGCGGGGAGCTCGTCGGAATGGAGTAGATCACCGACGGCACCGCGATTGCCACGCTCCACGGGCCGGTCACCGCCGGTGCCGAGAACCAGACCCCGGACTGCAGGCCGAACCACGAACTGGCGCTCACCTCGATGATCGGGACCACGGAGTTCACGACGTAGTGCAGCGGGGTGCCTTCGATCGGCGCCACCTGGGGCGCGCCGCCCGCGAAGGACGTCGGGGCAAAGGTGGCGGAATCACGGAAGACGGTCGCCGTCTGGGGCACCTGGCTCTCGATTACCGCCTCCTCAGCCTGCTGCGTGCCGGGGACGGAAGCCAGGACGTTCTCCTTCGGGCTGTCATAGGGAATCTGTCGGAAATCGGCCGGGAGCTGACTGCCGGGCACGAAGGTCCAGGGCCCCGCCTTTCCCGGCGCGCTGAACCAGCGGCCCGAGAGTAGCAGGTAGAGCAGCCCCGAGGTCGTGTCCTGGAAGAGGTTCGCCTTCGTGTTCGACACGTAGAGCAGGGTCGTGCCGGGAATGGCGACCCAATTGGCAGGCCCCTTCGTGACCACCAACTCCGTCGGCGACGTCGCCACGAAGATCGCCGGTGGCGTCGTGTTCTTCAGCGTCGGCTTGGGGCCGGAGTCGTTCGGCGCGGCGCCAGTCATCATGTCCACCTGGCCCGACTTGGCGGCGGCCTGGGCCGCCGACTGGACTGCCGAGGGCACCTGCTTCCCCACGGTCCACGGCCCCGCCAGCTCCGTCGCGGTCATGAACCCGTCGTACACATGGAGCCAGAGCCGCCCCGACCCGTCCCGGGCCAGGAAGGCCAGGGTATTGACCACCCGCTCGACCGGCTGGCCGGTGACCGACACGAATTGCGGGGCGCCGTCGATGAGGACGAGGAGGCTTTGCTGCTCGCTGAAACGGACGGCCGGGGGCGTGTTCCTGACGGGCACGGCGTTCGCCGCTTGCTGCTCCTGGCTGACCGACAGGCTCAGCTCCAGGCGGTCGAGCGAGATGTTGTTCGCCGTGACCGGGAGCGCCAGCGTGACCGCCGCCGAGAAGTTGCCGCTGTCGGCCCCCGCGGCAGGAAACCGGGCGCTGGTGACGGCGATATCGGAGAGGTCCACCAACCGGGTGTCCTTGTTGACCGCGGTGACGGCCTGCATGGTGACCGCCCCGTAGGTCGGCGCGCCCATCGTCGGCGATTTCACCGCCGCCGCCGCGTGGAAGCGGATCAGGTTGCCCTGCCAGGCATCCACTTGCGGCTGGTAGAGGGTGATACTGTCGCCCATCTGGACGAAATAGCGGGGCCAGCCGGGGTCGGCTGGGGTGGCCGGGTCAGGAGTCTGGGCGGCTGCGGTGCCGGCGCTGAGCGCAAGGAGCAGGAGCGGCGCCGATCGGCGCACGAGGAGCAGAAACATGAGGCTCAACCTCGCTGGGGGTCTCGGTCGAGGGGTGCGCCCCAATATTAATCGTCCTCCAGCACCGCTACCATTCGCCGATGCATTCCTGTTTCGCCATCACCGCCCCTGGATTGGAGCACCTCACCGCCGCCGAACTCGGTGCCATGGGCGCCACCGTCGGCGCCCTCGAGCCGGGCGGAGTGTCCTTCGAGGCGGCGCCCGGCATCGTGTACGCCGCCAACCTGCGGCTCCGCACCGCCAATCGCATCGTTGTCCGGGTGGCGCAGTTTCACGCGGCGAGCTTCGCCGAGTTGGAGCAGCACGCCCGGCGGGTGCCGTGGCACCGCTGGCTGACGCCGGATGGCGCCGTGCACTTCCGCGTCACCAGTCACAAGTCGCGACTCTATCACCAGGACGCGGTGGCGGAGCGGCTGGAACGTGCCGTGCACCAGGCCATCCCCGGTGTCCGCGCGGTGCGGGCACCGTCGGACGCCGACGCGCTCGAGGAGGACGTCACGAGGCTCCCCGGCGTGCAGCGCTTTCTGGTGCGCCTTGTGGACGACCAGCTGGTGCTCAGCGTGGACAGCAGCGGGGCGCTCCTCCACCGGCGCGGCTACCGGCTGGCCTCCGGCAAGGCCCCGCTTCGGGAGACGCTCGCCGCGGCCCTGTTGCTCGCCCTGGACTGGACGGGTGCGACACCGCTGGTGGATCCGCTCTGCGGCTCGGGAACCATTCCCATTGAGGGCGCCCTGCTGGCGCGCCGGATCCCGCCGGGGTGGCGTCGGCGCTTCGCGTTTGAATCCTGGCCGGACTTCAAGCCGTCCGTCTGGGAGTATGTGCGGGGCGAGGCCAAACGCGACATGCTCGAGTGTGCGGCGTGTCCCATCCTGGCCGCCGACCGGGACGCCGGTGCCATCGAAGCGACGGCGGCCAACGCGGAGCGGGCGGGGGTGTCGGCAGACCTGACGCTGCGCTGTGCCGCACTCTCGGGTTCCCTGGGAGATCCCACCTTGGTGGCTGGGCCGCCCGGGCTTGTGTTGACGAACCCTCCCTTCGGAGTCCGTGTGGGGGAGAGCGACCGCCTCCGCGACCTCTACGCCTCGCTCGGCAACCTGATGCGCGGGCCGTTGGCAGCGTGGGGCCTCGGCTTCATCACGTCGGATCCGGCACTGGCGGCCGCCACCGGCCTGCCACTCGAAATGGCGCTGGAAACGACGACCGGAGGCCTCCGGATCGGGCTCTATGTCAGGCACCATCGCTGAGGCAGAAAGACCAATAGTGGCAAGATGTTAGGAGGGGGGGCGTCGTGGGGCCGCCACGGCGCTTCTTCAAGCTGGTCCGGGGTGCTTCCGGCGGCCAAGGTTGCGAGTTAGTATTTCCTCTTGGCTCAGGCGGAACTGGTCCGCACCGGAGTCGAGCATGCAGTCTCTACCATCTTGAAGGAGTCCCC
>DAOMFQ010000092.1:0-8881 GCA_035429905.1 Gemmatimonadales bacterium | reverse complement strand
GGTGCATCCCACCCGCAACCACTTCCTCCCCCCCGACCCCGACGCCTTCAAGCGGGAACGCCCGTCGCACGGCCGCGTCATCGTCATTGCGCCCACCCGCGCGGCCTGCGAAACCATCGAGCTGGCGCTGCACCTGACCGACGTGGACACCGTGCTCGAACGGGAGCACGGCGCCGAGTTGCGGGAGTGGGCGCTGGGCGGGAAGGGCTTCGGCATCGTGGCCGGCACCGGCACCGGCAAGACCCTCGGCATCCGCCCGGTCGCGGAGTCCATCCTCGGCGAGTCGCTCCGGGTTGGCGTGGTCAACCGCGAGCGCGAGGCCACCCCCGAGACCCCCACCTGGAACGTGGTGATCGTCACCACCGGCATCGCGCGTCGGTGGTTCCAGGACGACCTGATCGGCACGCGCGACACCGTGGTGGTGGACGAGATCCACCAGACCTCCGCTGAACTCGAGCTCTGCCTGGCCCTCGGCAAGCGGGCCGGCGTGCGGTTCATCTGGCTCAGCGCCACGGTGGACCCCTCGTTCTACGCGAAGTACCTGGACAGCGCGAACGTGCTGGTCACCGAGGCGTTCGACCCCGCGCTCCGGGCCCGGGTGCGGGTGGAGAGCAAGCAGGCGGAGGAGTTCTTCGACGAGCGGTTCATGCGCCACCTGCTGCAGCAGAAGCGCGGCGTGGCGGTGTTCGTCCCCACGCGCCGGGAGGTGGAACAGCTGGCCGCCGACCTCGGCGCCCGCTATCCCAGGCTCAACGCGGCCTTCTATCACGGCGGCGAGCCGATCCGCGTCATCCGGAACTTCCTCGAGGGGGAGGCACAGAAGCCCTTCCTCCTGGCCATGACCGCCGCGGGCCAGTCGGCCATCAACGTGCGCGGGCTCGACACCGTGGTCATATACGACGCGCGATACGGCAACGTGGTGGAACGCGGGCGCAACGTCCTCCACCGACTGTACCTCGGTGCCAACGAGATCCTCCAGATGGCCGGGCGGGTGCACGGCCGCGTGGCGAACGGCGAGGTGTACATCCTGTCCGACCGGCGGATGGTGTTCGAGGAGCTGGTGCCGGGCCCGCCGGAATTCCAGCTGGCGGGCGACGCCGAGCGGGTGGCGATCACCTGCGCCTCGATCGGGGTGGACGCCGCCGATCTCGACCTGCCGGTGCCACTCGACAAGACGGCCTACCGCCGGGCGATGGATATCCTGATCGATCGGGGGCTCATCAAGGACGGCCGGCTCACGCCCTACGGTCGCGAGGTCGAGGCGATGCCGGTGGAGCGCCCCTGGGGCGAACTCCTGGTGCGGGCCGACCCGGAACTGGTGCCGCTGGTGGCGACGGCGGCGAATATCGACTCGCTGCACCGGATGACACGCGAGGAACGCGAGCTGCACGGACTCGTCGCCAATGGCAGCGACCACCTGACGGCAGCCAACGTCTACGCCGAGGCCGTCAACCAGCACGGCTACCTGGGCGAGGTGTACGGCCTCCCGCGCCACCTCTTCGAGGACGGGCTGACCGAATGGGCCGAGAAGCGCGGCGTCCTCGTCAAGTCGGTGGAGGACACCGCCCTCGGCGTGGCGGCGGTGTACCGGGCGCTGGAGCTTCCGCTGCCCAAGACGATGCCGTACGCGTCGAAGGAACTGCGCACCCGGTTCGTCGAACTGGTCGCGCGGGTCATGCCCTTCGACCTGGTCATCGACGAACACACGGTGGACGGGACCGAGGCGCGGATCAGCCGGACGTCCATGGCCGGAAGCTGGGGCGCCGTGGCGGGCACGCTCCGCTTCTTCGGCGACCGGCAGGGCGTGCCGCGCGCCGGCATCGAGGGGACGACCATTCCCTACGACCTGGTGCGGCACAACGCGCGGAAGGGTCCGCCGGTGGTGAGCGTGGCGGGGCCCCGGAAGCATCGGCACCTCGCCGTGTCGCGGCGGCTCACCTACTTCGGCTTCGAGCTGGAAACGGTCGTGGAGGAGTTGCGGGGCGAGGTGCCGGAGGCGCTTCAGGAGTCGGCGCGCGACGCGCTGGCCGAGGCGCTGGTATCTGGTGATACGCCGCATCCCGACCAGGGGCGGATCCGCCGGGCGCTCACCGAACTGGGCGAGCTCTGGCGGCGCTCGGGCGGCACCCTGGAGCAGGCCGCCACGCCGGCGCTCCGGGCGCGGATCCGGTCGGCGCTCGCGCGGGTGACGAGCTGGCAGGAATTCCTGGGCACGCGGGTGGCCATCGACGCCGATGCCTTGGTGGACGCCCCGACCAGGGCCCGACTCCTCGAACTGCCCTCGATGGTGCACCTCCTCGGCGACGCGGTGCCCCTCGACTACGAGGTGCACGACGGCGAGGCGGTGGTCGTACTCCGGCTCCGGGAAGGGCAACTCCGGCGCATGCGGCCGGAGGACCTTCCGAAGGTGGACCGCCCGCTCAGGTTCAGCGTGATGCGGGGTTCGAAGCCGGCCATGCACGGGCGGACGCTCGACGAACTGCGAGACGCCATCCGGAACGAGCCGAGGGAACGGAAGGGCAGGCACACCGAGTTCCGAGGACCTCGAAGCCGAGGGGGGCGTGGCGGCGGGGGCGGTGGCGGAGGGCGGGGGCCGGGGCGCGGCGGCAAGCGGCGCCGCTAGTCAGGGGAGGAGCGCCAGCCAGAGTTGGTGGTACGCCTCGCGGGTGGCCGCCTCCGGGGCACCCAGGTGGAGTGCGAGCTGGAACCCGTCGAGCGCGGCGGCCGCCAGTCGTGCGTCTTCTCCGCGAAGGGTCGGCAGGTCGAGGGCCCGGCTGATCGCCTCGGCCAGGGCCGGCAGATCACCCGGGGGAGCGAGGGGCCCCGGGAGGCCGGGCTCAGCGGCGATGGCGGCCCAGGCGGCCCATTCACCGCTCCGCACCTCACGCACCAGCGCCAGCCAGAGGCGGTCCAGGGCGTCGGCTCCCGACCCGGAGAGGGCCTCGAGGCGCCGGGCCTGTCGGGCCCTGCCGAGGGACTCCCCGACCCGGCCGAGCAACTCCCGCTTGGTCCGGTGGTGGTAGTGGACCAGCCCCTTGGCGCAGCCAGCCTCGACAGCCACCCGGTCGACGCTCCAACTCTGGAGGCCGTCGCGGAGCAGGACTCGTGTGGCAGCAGCGACGATAGAGTCTTTCAAGCTATTCTCGATAAACAAGATAGAGACTGACTGACTGGTCAGTCATAATATTGCACTCAGGGGCGTCCCGTGCAAGTCGGCGTGCACCTACTGCTCTTCCTGGTTCAGGTCCTGTTCGCCAGTCTCGCCATCAGCGGGAAGATCGTGCTGCGGGAATTCCCGGCCGGTGCGATCGTCCTGTTTCGGGTGGTGGGGGCGGCGATTGTGCTGCTCCTCGTCAACCTGATCTGGAACCGGCGCTGGGTCCGCGACCCGCGCGATCTCCTCGCGCTGGCCGTGCTCGGACTCCTCGGCATCGTCGTCAACCAGACCCTCTTCCTGATGGGACTGGCCAGGACCACGGCCATCAATGCCACGATCCTGGTCACCACCATTCCGATCTTCACCGTGCTCTACTCTGTGCTCTCCCGCCGCGAACCCACCTCGACGCTCAAGTTCGCCGGGATCGCCATTGCCGGGCTGGGTGCCCTGTACCTCATCGGACCGGATCGCCTGTCGCTGGCCCCGGACCTCGCGGTCGGCAACCTGCTGATCGTCGTGGCGATGTTCTGCTACGCGCTCTACCTCGTGCACTCCAAGGCGCTGGTCATGCGGCTCGGGTCGGTCACGGTGAGCGCGTATGTCATGCTGTTCAGCGCCCTTGGCACCCTCCCGCTCGGGCTTTCGGGGCTCGCCACGGTGGATCTCGCTGCGGTGCGGCCGGTGACCTGGGCCTGGGTCGCGTACATCGTCGTGTTCCCAACGATCGTCGCCTACTTCCTGAATATCTGGGCGCTGCGGCGCGTCTCGCCCAACCTGGTGGCGGGGTACATCTACCTCCAGCCGGTCTTCACGGCGCTGGTGGCGCCGGCCGTGCTCGAGGGCGAACGGGTCACCACCCGCGCCGCGGTTGCAGGCCTGACGATCTTCGTTGGACTGGCATTGGTGATCTACGGGGAGGCGCGCCAGCACCGCGAACTGCCGGCGGAATCGATGCCTGGGGAGTAGCTGGGCATCCGAGCGTGCCTTAGCGCTCCTTGCGCCTCTTCGCGCCTTTGCGGTAACAGCTTTTCACCGCGAAGGCGCGAAGGAACGCGAAGGGCTCCGGCTCGGAAGCCGGGGGTGAAACGTCGTAGTTTGACAGTTAACATATTGATTTTAAACATGTTACCGCGGTTTCTGTCACCCAGGGTCAGTGTCCCTGTTTGAAACCTTTTGGCCGGCCCGGGCGTATCCTCCGGTATGAACGCGCCCCAGCCCTCCCATCCGACGCCCCTGCCGTCCGTCTTTTCCCCCCTCGCCAAGGCCCTGCTCGACGGCTTCAGCGAGGGGGTTGTCGTGTTCGACGCCTCCGGCAAGGTGCTCTACGCCAACATGCAGGCCCGTGCCCAGCTCGAGGGCAACGTGGACCTGGCCACCGAAACCGCCGACGATCTTCAGCCGCGACTCGCCGCGTTGGGCGGACGGATCCGCCCACTCCGCGTCGGCTCCCTGGAACTCGGCGAGGCGCTCTTCCTCCCGGCCACCGAGGGGCCGACCACGCTCGCGGCGCGGGAGAAGGACGCGATCGTGGCCTCCCTCGATTCGCACGGCTGGAAGCTCGCCGAGACCGCCAAGAGCCTGGGCATCAGCCGCACCACGCTCTGGCGCCGGCTCAAGGCCTACGGACTCCATCGTGACGGGCGGAGCCGGTGGGCGTCGGCCTCCTGACCGCGGCGGTCCTGCTCACCGCTCCCCCGCACCAGCCGCTCGACACACTCCCGACCTACTCCTCCGAGGCCACGCGCGCGCTCGTCGCCCGGGCGCAGCTGCGCCACGCCGCCGACGACACGACCGTCACCGACTACACCGCCCGGCTTCGCTATCGGGTGTCGTTTGCCCTGGGCCGCCGGAAGTGGGCACGGGTGCCGACCTACGCCGTCGAGGAGCAGGAAGGCACGGTGCACTGGCAGGCGCCCAACGACATCCGGCTCGACATCCTCGGCCGCCGGAATGCCAGCCGCTCGAAGGACATCACCCTCAGCAGTGACTTCAGCCGGCCCTGGTTCGTGCCGCGCGGACTCGGAGATTCGGTCCGGATCTTCGGGAATGACTTTCCCACCCGCGCCGCCCTGCACCCCCTCGCGGCCGACGGCCCCGAGTGGTACCGCTACGAGCTGACCGACAGCATCGCGCTCACCACCGCGAAGGGCACCATCGTGCGGCTCTTCTCGGTCGAGGTCGTGCCGGCCCGCCCCGGGCCGTCGCTCGTGGCGGGCACGCTCTGGCTCGATGCCGCGACGGCCCAGGTGGCGCGCTTCACCTTCCGGTATGTCGGCAACGAACTCTGGGTGGACCGGGACGACGACGACCCCGACCTCAAGAAGATGGGCGGGGCCAAGGGCGCCAACTCCTTCATCAACAGGATCCTCACCGTCGATTCCGACCTGGAATACGGCCTGCAGGACGAGCAGTACTGGATGCCGTCGCGCCAGGTGCTGTCGGGTACCGTCCAGATCCCGATCATCAGCGACGTCGTGATTCCCTTCGAGGCCATCACGACCTTCTGGGACTACGACATCAATGCCGGCACGCCGGTGGTGTTCGACACGCCGCCGCCGGATTCGGGTGCCAAGACCACGATGGACCACGAGTCCGACTCGCTCGCCCCCGTGGTGCGCTCCGGCACGTGGGCGGGCGGCCGGTACGAGATTCACCGGCCCCCGGTGGACACGCTCAAGAGCTACGCGGCGTGGGGGGACTCGCTTCAGCTCGACCTGAACCCGCAGGAAGACCAGCAGGTGCGCGACGTGCAGGCGGAACTCGCCACACTCACCGAGTCGCTGCCGTCGGACGTCACGGGCATCAAGCCCGGGGGCGTCAACTACGAGGCATTCGCCGACATCTTCCGCTACAACCGGGTCCAGGGGCCGTCGCTCGGCTATGGCTACGCGGTGAAGGTGCCGGGGTGGTCGTTCACGCGCGCCCAGGCCACCCTGCGCTTCGGATTCTCCGACGCGAGGTTCACCGGCCAGCTCGGACTGGTGCGGGAGGCGCCCTCGGGGCGCTGGAAGCTCGAAGGGTACCGGTCGATCGCCGAGGTCGAGCCATTCTTCCGGGTGAACACCTTCGGCAACACCCTGAACGGTGTCTTCGCCGCGCACGACGACGCGGATTACTACCTCGCCCAGGGCGGTCGCATCGCCTACGAAACGTCGGTGGGCCGCGGCCTCGAGCTCGGGCTGCAGGCCCGGTTCGAGGATCAGCAGAGCGTCTCCACCGACGCGCACAGCGCGATCAACGATTTCCTGGGCGGCAGCGGCGACTTCCCGGCCAACCCCGGCATCACCGAGGGATTCTTTGTCGGAGTGACTGCCACCCTCGACGGCGTGGTGGGCACCGGCACGTGGCGGCTCGGCGCGGAAGGGCTGGGCGGCGCCGATGTCGTCACCGGCCGGTTCATGGCCGAGCTCAGGCAGCGGGCCTTCGGGATGCGGGGGGTGACGCTCACCGGCCGGGCCGGCGTCGGGACCTCCGACACCCTGCCCCAGTCGTTGTTCCGCCTCGGCGGACTCAAGACGGTGCGGGGGTTCAATTACGGCACGGATAAGGGACAGGCGTTCTGGTCGCTGCAGGGGGACTGGACCCCGCTCAAGGGGCACGTCCGGCCGGTGCTCTTCCTCGACATCGGCCAGGCCGGCGAGCTGGGGAGCGTCCTGTCCGAGCGGCCGCTGATCGGCGCCGGGGCGGGGGTGTCGTTCTTCAACGGCATCGTACGCTTCGATCTCAGTGTGCCGCTCGCGGGGCCCGCGCAGGGGTTGCGGTTCGATATCCAGTTCGGGGCGCCGCGGTAGGGGCGCACCGCGGTGCGCCCCTACGGTGGCGCCCTCGCTATCTTCCCTGCCATGCCAAAGCCCTTCGTGATCGAGGAATACGTCCGCTGGTCCGATGTGGACTTCGCGGGCATCATCTTCTACGGCTCCTACGTCCGCTTCTTCGAATTGGCGGAGACCGAGCTCTTCCGGGCCGCGGGGCTTCCCTTCGGCACCGTCTTTGACCAGTACGACGTCTTCCTGCCGCGGGTCCAGGTCCACACCGAGTTCCATTTTCCGCCCCGGCTCGATGACCACCTCGCGGTGGCCGCGTACATCGGTCGCGTGGGTCGGAGCTCCATGACCATCGAGTTCGAGGTCGTGCGGCGCCCGGACGGCACCCACTGCGCCGACGGCCACATGGTGCTGGTGTGCGTGGACCGGGCCAAACTGAAGCCGTGCCCGATTCCGAAGGGATTCATCACGCAGCTGGAGCCGTTCACCCTGACCCGTGCCGAGGCGCGCCGGCAGCTCGGTATCGCGGAGCGCGAGGCGTGAGGAACTGGTGGCCGCTGTTCGTGGCGCTGGGGGCGGCGGCCGCCTGTAGTCCGGCCGGCGGGCGGGGTACGCTCACCGCCCGCTGGGGAAGCGGGGCGGATTCGGCGTCACTCACGATGCCGGCCACCGCGACCTGGTGTCCGCTGCCGAACCGGTATGACATCCGCGCGTTCGTGGACGACACCGCATTCGGCATGGCGGTGTATCCGGTGGATACCACGGCGCTCTCCGGGAGCTACTCGGTGTTGGAGCCGGGGGGGCCGGTCCAGGTCCGGCCCGCGGCCGCGGTGGCGCTCCGGTGGATGGGCAAGGTCGAAGTCCAGGGATGGTGGGGCGATTCGGGATCGGTGTCCTTCGCGAACAGCGCGGGCGGTGGGCTGTCCGGGTCGGGCCAGGCCTGGCTGGTGTCCAACCTGGGCCCCGATTCGGTCATGCACCTCGAGTTCAGCTTCCACGGGCTCCGCGTGAAGTCCGACTCCCTGTGCGACCTCCCGCAGCCGTCGGCGGGCGTCCCCGTCGACTCCTCCGCGTCATCCGGAACACCGCCCGCGCCGGGGGTAGATTAGCCCATGGACCAGACCTACTTCCGCCGCGGCTTCGGCCTCAAGAAGGACATCGAGGGCACCCTCACCGCCGACTACGCCAGCGGCGTGGTGGACGCCTTCCTCAAGGGCGGGCACACCCTGGTGGTGGGGCCTCTCACCTTCCGGCTCGCGAAGGAGTTCGGCTTCTGCTACGGGGTGGACCGGGCGGTGGAATACGCCTACGAGACGCGCGCCAAGTTTCCTGACCGGCAGCTCTACCTGGTGGGCGAGATCATCCACAATCCCCACGTCAACGCCCGGCTCGAACAGATGGGCGTGCGATTCCTCGAGCGGGGCGCGGACGGCGAGTTTGACTTCTCGCGGCTGACGCCCGAGGACGTGGTCATCATGCCGGCCTTCGGCGTGACGATCCGGGACTTCGAGCGGCTGCGCGCGGTGGGGAGCGTGCTGGTGGACACCACCTGCGGCTCGGTGCTCAATGTGTGGAAGCGGGTGGATTCGTATGCCCGCGACGGCTATACCGCGGTCATCCACGGCAAGCACTACCACGAAGAGACCAAGGCCACCGCGAGCCAGGTCATGAAGTACGACACGGGCCGGTACCTCGTGGTGTACGACATGGCGGAGGCCCGGCTGGTGTGCGACTTCATCGAGGGCCGGGGTGACATCGCCTCCCTGACGGCGCGTTTTGCCGGGAAGACCTCGCCGGCATTCGACTTCGAGAATGATCTCTCACGGGTCGGCATCGCCAACCAGACCACGATGCTGGCGGGGGAATCGCTGGCCATCGCGGCGGAGTTCGGGTTGAGCATGGCGCGGCGCTACGGCGAGGCGCACCGCGACGAGCACTTCCGCAGCTTCGACACCATCTG
>DAOMFQ010000091.1:0-9109 GCA_035429905.1 Gemmatimonadales bacterium | reverse complement strand
GGAGGCCGTCGGGGGACGGCGCGATGGGGCCAGATTAGGGGCTGCCCTCCCGGGACTCGACGGGAAAGCGGCGAAATGCAGGGAACGGGGGATGAATTGCAGGCGGGCGGGACGGGTGGCGGGGGCCGGGAGGGGGATTTGCGCCCCCTCCCGGTCCAGTCGCGCGGATTTGACTATGGTGCGCAGCCTTGGGCGATGACGCCGGCGACGCGTCCCTGGAACTCGGGGCTCGCAACGAAGGCCTGGCGCACCTGCTCGCGGGTGCGGTTGCCGCCGGTGATCTCGCCGATCCAGTATTGCACGCCCCCCAGGTCACCTCCCCGGCGCAGGAACGCGTTGTACAGGTCGCCTACGTACTGCTCGGCGGTGCGCGCCCGGCTCGCATACTCCGGGCTCAGGGCGAAGGCGCTGGAGATCGTCTCGGCCCGTCCGGTGACCGCCCCGGCCCCCTGGCACTGGGCCTGCCGGAACTGCCCCACCCAGTAGCCGAAGCCGTCCGTGTCCGGCAATCGGGCAAGCAGGCCCCGGTAGAAGTCCACCACCATGTCCACTTCCTTGCGTACCGCATTCACGCCGAAGAGCGCCTCGGTGAAGCCCACGAACTCCGGCGAGAACATGAACGAGGCGAGCATCACCTCCCGCGGCATGCCGGCCGCCAGCTGCCCCGTCCAGAACGCAAGCCCCCCCGCGTCCGGCGCGCGATTGAAGAAGGTCGTGTACAGGTCCGTCGCGAAGCCCGTGTCGTCCCGCCCGAAGGCCAGGTACTCGGGGCTCGTGAAGAAGTAGCTCGCCATGGCGAACCAGGCCTCGTTGATGCTCGCCCCCAGGTCGCGCATGCGCACCGCCTCGGCATCCCAGAAGGCCTTGCCCCCCGCATCGGGCGCCCGGCGCAGGATCGCCTGGTAGTAGTGGGTGGTGAAGGAGCGCTCGCCGGTGCCCGTCAAGGCCACCGACTGGCTGCCCGCGCTCGTGGCGATGGTCAGCGTGCCGCTCAGGGCTCCCTCGGCCGCCGGAGTGAACCGCACCGACAGCGGGCAGGAGGCGCCCGCCGCCACGCTCGCGCAGGAGTGCACCACCGTGAACCACGTCGAGGCGGCAACGGAATCCACGGTGAGCGGCCCGGTGCCGGTGTTCGTGATCGTCACGATCCTCGCCGGCGCCGTCGTGTTCATCGACTGGCCACCGAAACCGAGTTCGGCAGGCGAGACGGAGAGCGCGGGATTGGCCTCGATCACCTTGGAGGCGAAAGTGGCGGTGACGCCGCCCACGTCGAGGGTGGTGGAGACCGTAGCCCCCGCCGACGAGCCCGCCGTGTGCCGCACGCACACCGTCTGGCCATTGGTGATGCTCCCGGGGCTCGCCGTATAGGCGCCCGTGCAGCCGATCGAGTACGTCCCGCCCGAGACCGTCACCGGCGCCGGGGCGTTGATGCCCACGATGGCCGCGGCGGCCGAAGTCTGCGTCGAGGCGGGCGCGACGCCAGTGGCCGGCGGGAAGGTGAACGGCGCCGGCACGGTATCGATGGTGATGGAGGTGAAGGCATCCCCCATCCCCCCCACGAAGACGAGCGTATCGACCTGGCCGCCGGGAATCGGAGACGAGGTGTGACGCGCGCACAGGTACTGGCCATCGGTGATGGTCGAGGGATCCTGGCGGAAGGTGCACGTAGCGCAGCTCGAAGTCGGGCTCACGCAGTACGACCCGTTCGCCACCGATACCGTCGCCGCGCCCGTGAGCCCCGTCACCTGCAACGGCGCCGAGGTGATCACCGTCGAGGGAGCCACCAAGTACTGGTCGGTGAAGGCGAAAGCGTTGGGCGACGTGTCGGAAGCAAGACCGGTCCCCGTGAGCAGCACCGACATGGATCGCGGCAAGCTGTTGGCCGCATAGATGGTCAGCTCTTCCGCGCGCGCGCCAACGCCTTGCGGCACGAAGGCGACTCTCAACGTGCAGGTTGCATTGGCCGTGAGGGTCGACCCGCAGGTCACCGGCGTCACGAGGAAGTTCGAGACCGTACCCCAGCCCAGCCCCACGATCTCCTGGCTTCCGACGTTGCTGACGGTGACCGTCTGGTAGCCACTGCTCGTTCCCTCCAGCCGGCTCGCGAAGTCGAGCCGGCTGGGCGAGACCAGCAGGGATTGGGGCGCCGTCGTCGAGGTGAACTCGAATGGCACCCCCCCTATCGTGAGCGTAGTCGTCACGGATGCCGAAGGAGTGGCGGATGACGTATGACGAACGCAGACGGCCTGCTGCGGACTGACGTACCCGGGCACGGTGGTGAATTGCGAGTTGCATCCCAGGGAGTACTCTCCGCCCGTCACGACGATCCGGGTCGGTGCATTGATTCCATACACGCCCATTCCGCTGGAAGTCACAAGCGTCGAGAGCGCAACGCCTTGCTGCGCAAGGAATCCGGAGGCAGCGGGCACAAGATCGATGCCGCCGAACTCATGGACGTAAGACGGTGCCGCTCTCGACAGGGTTGATCCGTCTCCGAGTTCGCCTTGATTGTTGAAGCCCCAGCACCTCACCGTCCCGTTCGCGTTCAGCGCACACGTGTTCGCGTTCCCTGCCGAAATCGCAACGACTCCGGACAGGGCCGGGACGTCGACCGGCGTTGCGCTGACCTCCGATGGGCCGCTGCCCAGCTGGCCGGACTCGTTTCGCCCCCAGCATTTCACCGTGCCGGCGGCGCCGAGCGCGCACGTGTGCCCGTTTCCCGCCGCGATCGCCACGATGTCGGAAAGTCCCACGACATCGACCGGCGTCGGGCTGTTGCCGATCGCTCCATTGCCGAGTTGGCCAGACGAATTGAAGCCCCAGCACTTGACCCGCCCCGTCTGGAGTACCGCGCAGGAGTGATGGTTGCTCGCGGACACGGCAACGACACCACTCGCAAGTCCCGTGACCTCCATGGGCGTGAAACGTCCATTCGCAATCGTGCTGCCGTCGCCGAGTTCGCCAAAAAGATTGCTGCCCCAGCACCGCACGCCACCGGATTCCATGAGCGCGCAGCTGTGGGTGTAGCCGGCCGCAATGGATGCGACGCCGCTACCGAGACCGGTGACATCCACCGGGGGCACGGCGAAGTACCCGTTCTCGACGCCCAACGCGCCGCCCGAATTCCAGCCCCAGCACTTGACGCCGCCACCGACTGTCAACGCACAGCTGTGGAACTGTCCCACGGAGACGCCTGCAATCCCGCTCGCAAGCCCCGCAACGTCAACCGGTGAGCGGCGATCGACGGTCGTTCCGTCGCCAAGCTGCCCAACGCCGTTGTCCCCCCAGCACTTCACGCCGCCCGATGCGGTGAGTGCGCAGGTGTGGAGATTTCCCGAAACGTCCACGACGCCGTTGGCGAGCCCGGTCACATCCGTCGGAACGTAGCGCGCCTCGGTCGTGCCGTCACCGAGTTGCCCCTCGTTATTCCAGCCCCAGCACTTCAGGCCACCTATGGCCGTGATCGCGCAGTTGTGGGCCTGGCCTGATGCGATGGCGATTCCGTTCCAGAAAATGCCGCCGGCAACTGCTGTAAGGCTCCGCACCACCTGCGGCGCCGGGCCGTAGGTCGCATTGCCCTCCTGGTCCGCCGCGATCGTGCAGGTGCCCGCCGCGACGATCGTCACCGTGTTGCCCGACACCGTGCACACGCCCGGCGTCTGCGAGCTGAATGTCACAGGCAACCCGGAGGACGCGAAGGCGAAGAGGTTGAAAGGCGGCGAACTCACGGCCCGATCACGCTGCTGGCCGAACGAAATGTTTTGCGCTGTCCCGCCCGTGGTCGAGGTGAAGCTGCCCGAGACGCCCCCCACCGTGAGCGTCGTCGTGCGGCTCGTGAGTGCCGTGGGCGCTGCGACGTGCTGCACGCAAACCAATTGGCCGTTCGGAATCGTCCCCGGCGTCGAGACGTACGGCTCCACGCAGCCGATCGCGTACAGGCCGCCGGCCACCGTCACCGGCGCCGGCGCGTTGATGCCTGTGATCATCTCGGCCTTCGAGGTGACCGTCGCCCCCGGCGTCACGCCCGTCTTGGGATCGAAGGCGAAGGGCACCGGTGTCGTGTCGGCCAGGACATAGTTGGCGGTGACGCTGCGCGCCTGGCTCATCGTCAAGGAGCAAGCCCCCGTGCCCGTGCAGGCGCCGCTCCAGCCGGCGAACACGGATCCCGCGTCGGCCGTCGGCGTGAGCGAGACGACCGTCGCATCGCCGAACGGGAAGCTGCAAGTGGCGCCGCAGTTGATGCCCACCGGGTTGGACGTCACCGTCCCGCTCCCCGATCCCGCCTTCGCCACGGTGAGCGTGTACTCCTGCAGCGTGAAGCCCGCCGTCGTGGACGTGAACGAGCCGGTCGCCCCGCCGATCGTGAGCGTGGTCGTCGTGCTCGTGAACAGGTTCGAGGCCGCAGTGTGCCTCACGCACACCGTCTGGCCATTGGTGATGACGCCCGGATCGGTCGTGAACGTCGCGCCGCAGCCGATCGAGTAGCTGCCGTTCGCCACCGAAATCAGAGACGGCGCGCCGAGTCCGCCGATCGTCACCGCGTTCGAAGTGACCACCGAGCCCGTCGCCACGCCGGATTGCGGCGTGAAGGCGAAGGCGTTGGGCACCGTGTCGCCGCCCGAGAGGCCGGCCACGTCCACGGGCACGAGGGATACGATGAGGACCGAGTCGTCCCCAAGCTGGCCGCGATCGTTGCTTCCCCAGCACTTCACGCCACCGATGGTCGTGAGCGCACACGAATGCCAGTAACCCGTTGAAATTGCCGTTACGGGGCTGGCGAGACCCAAAACTTCGACGGGCGTCAGGCGATCGGTGGTCGTGCCATCGCCGAGCGCGCCGGCGGCGTTGGCCCCCCAGCACTTCACGCCGCCCCCGTCGGTGAGCGCACAGCTGTGGTAGACATTCACGGCGACGGCCGTGGCGCCGCTGGCGAGCCCCGAGACGCCCTCCGGCGTGTAGCGGTAGTTGCCCATGGTACCGTCACCGATCTGGCCGTAGAAGTTGTTACCCCAGCACTTGGCTGCTCCGCCAGCTGCAGCCGCACAGGTGTGGTACTCCCCCCCGGCGATTGCCATTACGCCACTGCCGAGCCCGGAGACGTCCGCCGGCGTGACGCTGATCACAGCGACGCCCCCGTTCCCGATCTGGGCAAATGAATTGTCGCCCCAGCACTTCGCCCCTCCCCCGGAGGTGATTGCACAGGTGTGGACATGGCCCGCGGCGATCGCCGCAACGCCGCTGGCGAGACCGGAAACGTCCACCGGCGCAAGACGGACCAACGCGTCGCCGTAGGTGCCGTCGCCGAGCTGTCCGTGGGAGTTGCTGCCCCAGCACTTCACCCCACCGCCGTCCGTAAGGGCGCACGTATGACGTTCCCCTGCCGCGATCGCCCTGACGCCGCTGGAAAGACCCGGAACATCCACGGGCGCCGATCGATCCGTCTTGGTTCCGTCACCGAGCTGGCCATAGGAGTTGCTGCCCCAGCACTTCACCCCGCCAACCGCCGTTACTGCGCACGAGTGCCAACTTCCCGCGGCAATGGCCACAACGCCGCTCGCAAGCCCGCTGACGTCCGCTGGCGTGACCCAGTTGGAGCGCGAGGGATCGCCTAGTTGACCGACCTGGTTGTCACCCCAACACTTCACTCCACCACGCGCGGTCAGGGCACAGTTGTGGAAATAGCCCGATGCGATGTCGACGACGTCATCGAGTTGCATGTCACCGGAAACCGCCAGGCTCCGCACTACCTGCGGCGCAGGGCCATAGGTCGCGCTCCCGCCCTGGTTCGCGGCGATCGTGCAGGTGCCCGCCGCGACGATCGTCACCGTGTTGCCCGACACCGTGCACACGCCCGGCGTCTGCGAGCTGAAGGTGACCGGCAGTCCCGAGGAGGCGAACGCGAACAGGTTGAACGGCGGCGATCCCACCGCCCGGTCGAGCTGCTGTCCGAACGTGATGGCCTGCGCCGTCCCGCCCGTGGTCGAGGTGAAGGCTCCCCTCTCGTCGCCTATCGTGAGCGTCGTCGTGCGGCTGGTGAGCGCCGTGGGCGCGGCCACGTGCTGCACGCACACCGTCTGGCCGTTGGTGATCGTGCCGGGCGTGGAGACGTACGGTTCCTGGCAGTTGATCGCGTACAGGCCGTTCACCACCGTCACCGGGGCGGGCGCGTTGATGCCCGTGATCGTCTCGGGCTTGGAGGTGACCGTCGCCCCCGGCGTCACGCCGGAACTCGTGCCGAACGAGAAGGCGTCCGGCGTCGTGTCGGCCACGACGAAGGTGGCGGCGACGCTGCGCGCCTGGCTCATCGTCACCGAGCAGGCCCCCGTGCCCGTGCAATCGCCGCTCCAGCCGGCAAATGTCGAGCCGGCGTCGGCCGCGGCCGTGAGCGAGACGACCGTGGCATCGCCGAACGGGAAGCTGCACGTCGCGCCGCAGTTGATGCCCACCGGGTTCGAGGTCACCGTCCCGGCTCCCGATCCCGCCTTCGACACGGTGAGCGTGTATTCCTGAAGCGTGAAGCCCGCCGTCGTCGACGTGAACAAGGCAAAGACGCTGCCTACGTAGAGGACCGTCACCTTGTTCGTGCTCGGCGTCGGCGCCGCCGTGTGCCGCACGCAGATCGACTGCCCCGCAAGGACGGCGCCCCAGTCCTCCGTGAACGATCCCGAGCACCCCAGGGACCAGGAGCCGTTCGACACCTGGACGATCGCCGGGACGGTGATACCCGTGATCGTCACCGGCGCGGAGGTGACGGTCGAGCCCGGCGCGACGTTTACGGCCGGCGCGAATGAAAAGGTGTCCGGAAGATCGTCGCCCCCCTGGAGCGAGACGACGCCGGCCGGAACGTTTTCGTACAGGCTGGTGCTGCCCCGGCCGAGCTGGCCGCCCCCGTTGGCGCCCCAGCACTGGACCGTGCCGTCCGCGAGGCGGACGCAGTTGAAACGAAAGCCTGCCGTCACGGCGGCCGCGGGTCCCGAGAGGCCCGGAACGTCGGCGGGCGAGCTCCGCTGGTAGGGCGGCGGGCCCACTCCCAGCTCGCCCAGCTCGTTGATGCCCCAGCACTGCACGGTGGCGTCCGCCATGAGCGCGCAGGTGTGGTAACCGCCGGCCGCCGCCTGCGCCACGCTGCCCGAGAGCCCGGCCACCGCGACCGGCGCAGTCCGGTTGGTGCTCGTGCCATCGCCGAGCTGTCCCCAGTCGTTCCGTCCCCAGCAGTACAGTGCGCCGGGCGTGGTATGCACGCAGTTGTGGCCGCCGCCCGCCGTGATCGCGTCGACCTGCGCCGGAAGGCCCGGCACGTCGACGGGCGACGGACTCGGCGCAAGGGTGCCATCGCCGAGCTGTCCGTTGCCATTCTCGCCCCAACACCGAACGGCACCGGTTGCGAGCAGCGCGCAGGTGTGGAAGCCGCCGTTCGCCGCGGCGATGGCGACCACGCCGCCCTGAAGACCGGGCACCGCGGTAGGAACGAATCGGTCATTCCAGGTTCCGTCACCGAGCTGTCCCGCGCCGCCCGCGCCCCAGCAAAGCACGCCGCCTGCCTGGGTGAGCGCGCAGGTGTGGTATCCGCCGGCCGAGATGGCGGCGACGCCGCTCGCCAGCCCCTGCACGTCCGTTGGCGCCTCGCGGCGCAAGTTGGTGCCATCCCCCACCGCGCCCTGGGAGTTCTCTCCCCAGCACTTCACGCCACCGGAGAGCAAGGCGCAGGTGTGAGAGTAGCCAGCCGCCAGCGCCGTCACGCCCTGGTCGAGCCAGGCGGCGGCCGTGGGAACGGTGCGGCTCCACAGGGTGCCGTCGCCGAGCTGGCCCTGGCTGTTGTCGCCCCAGCAGCGCACGTCGCCGGCCGGCCCGAGGGCGCAGGCGTGCACCGAGCCTGCCGCGATCGATTGCGCGGCGCCTGACGCGGGCGGGGCCGTGCCGCCCGCCGCGAAACCGACCACGCCGACGGGGAAGTTCCTCTGCAGCAGGGTGCCGTCGCCCAGCTGGCCGTTGTCGTTGCGGCCCCAGCACTTCGCGCCGCCGCCGAGGATGGCGCACGCATGATCGCCCCCGGCGCCGACGGCCACGATGCCGCTCTCGAGACCCGGCACGATGGTCGGCGTCCAATGATCCTGGTTGGTACTGTCGCCCTGCTGGCCGTAGTCCCCCGCGCCCCAGCAGTGCACGCCCCCGCCCTGCACGAGCGCGCAGTTGTGCCGATTGCCCGTGGCGATCGAGACAAGCGTGCCCGGCAGGTTCACGACGTCGACGGGTGAATACCGATAAGTGCTCGTGTTGTCGCCGACCTGCCCGTTGGCGTTCCAGCCCCAGCACCTGGCCGTTCCGTCGGCCATGAGCGCGCAGGTATGGCCCGCTCCAGCGGAGATCGCGGCCACGCCGCTCGTCAGTCCGGACACCTGCACCGGCGAGTCGCTCGAAGTCGACGTGCCGTCACCTACGGCACCATAGCTGTTGTAGCCCCAGCACTTCGCACTGCCTCCCGCGGTCACGGCGCAAGTGTGGTTCGACCCCGCGGCGATCGCGACGACGCCGCTCGTGAGGCCCGGCACGTCGACCGGGGCCGAACGATTCGTCGTGGTGCCGTCGCCCAGCTGGCCGAACAGGTTTGCGCCCCAGCACTTCACGCCACCGCCGGTGGTGAGGGCGCAAGTGTGTTCGCCGCCGACGGCGAGGGCCGCCACGCCGCTCGCCAGTCCCGTGACGGCGCGCGGCCGGTTCGAGTCGGTGAACGAGCCGTCGCCCAGCTGCCCGGAGCCGTTGGCGCCCCAGCAGTACGCGCCGCCGGCCGCGTCGATCGCGCAGGCGTGGAACCCACCGGCGCCCATGGAAGTCGTGCCGCTCGCGAGGTCCGGAACCAATGCGGCCGACGTGCGGACGCCACCGGTCGTACCGAGACCGAGTTGGCCGCCGCCGTTGGCGCCCCAGCAGAAGGCCTTGCCCGACGCGTCGAGCGCGCAGGTGTGGAAGTCGCCGCCGTCGATCGACTGCGCCTGCGAGGCGCTCGACCAGCCCGAGAGGGCGATGGCAAGTGCGAGGAGGAAATCGACGGTCAACCGGCGGCGCATGGCGTTCTCCCGAATTCGGTGGCCCGCGCCTTCGGCGCGCAGTC
>DAOMFQ010000090.1:0-9121 GCA_035429905.1 Gemmatimonadales bacterium | reverse complement strand
CTGCACGAAACGCTGCTAGCCGAATACCGCGGGAGCGGCGTGCGCTTCACCCTGGTGTCGCCGGGTCCGACCGACACCGCAGCGTGGGACGCCGTCGATCCGGATTCCCGGGAGGGCTTCACGCCACGCGCGCGGATGCTGAGGCCCGACGACGTCGCGGCCGCGGTGCTGTTCGCCGCGATGCGACCGGCCCACGTGCAGGTCGACTGGCTCCGCATGGGCCCCGCATGAGGGGGCCACATCCTTCCTCCGCCCTGGTGCGCCCCATGATGCTTCGCCGCCTGGTCATGCTCGGCTTCCTGCTCGCGCCGGCGCCGCTCGCGGCCCAGAAGGCGCTGCCCCCGCTGCCCGATACCACCGGCTGGGGCGTGCATGTCCTGACCCTGGTGCGCGATCCGGCCGGGGGCGTGTGGGCCGGCACCTACGGACAGGGCATCTTCGTGTTGCCCGCCGGCGGCAGCGTCTGGCAGCAGATCAAGAGCGACACGGTGGCCGGCTCGCTGTCCTGGGACTTCGTGCATTCCATCGCATTCGGCGGCAAGGGCGAGATCTGGTACGGCACCGTCGGCAATGGGTGGGGCGTCTCCTTCGACGGCGGGCGCAGCTGGCGCAACTGGACGCTCCGTGAACTCGGCCCCGAATGGCAGTACGTGGCGCCGGCGGGGATCGTGGTGCGCGGCGACACCACGTGGGTCGGGACGGCCGACGGCGTCCAGATGACCCGCGACGCGGGGGCGCACTGGTCGGCCCTGGTGGACGCGACCGGCCCCGCGGCGCGCGGCCCCGCCGACTCCGCCCTGGTCATCCTGCCCAGCGAGTACATCCGCCGTATCGCCCGCGCGCGCACCGGGATCCTGCTTTCGACCTTGCGAGGGGCCATCTCCCTCGCCTTCAGCCCCGACGGCTCGGTGTCGCTCAGCCAGCGCGCCTACGCCGGTTTCCCGCCGCTGGCCCGCCTGGACGGGTGGCGTGGCACGCTCTGCGGGATTCGTGGGGTCAATGACAGCACCCCATGCTACGAGAAGGCCGGCCGCCTCGCGCGCCCGGCCGATGCCCCGGTGCCGCCGCGGACCGTCTGGTACCAGCGCCCGATCACGTTGGCCGATAACAGCTACATCGACCAGACCTACCGGTACGGCTCCACCATGGGCGGCAATTTCCAGCCCCACCAGGGCGTGGAGTTCAACAACCCCGACGGCACGTCGGTGCACGCCATCGGCGACGGGGTGGTCGTCTACGCGGGACCGGCCGAGGCTGGCGCGCTCACGGTAGCCATCCGGCACGACTCGATGCTGAACGTGGACGGCGGCAAGTACATCTTCTCCGTCTACTACCACAATTCCTCGCTGGGTGTCACGGTGGGGCAGCGCGTGCGCGCGGGCGACGTGATCAGTCAGGTCGGGAACACCGGCCGCGCCACCAACGACCACCTCCACCTCGAAGTGCATGCCGCGCCGACCGACGACGTGCACCAGATCGTGGACTCGCTGCAGCGCTATCCCGCCTTCACGACGAATCCGGAGCTCTGGATTACCCCGCTCCCCGGCACGGGCATCGTGGCGGGACAGGTCTTCGACGGTGCGGGGAACCCGGTCGAGCAGGCGCGGATCTACGGCATCGTGAAGCCCGAGCCCGCCGAAACACCCTACTCCTTCGCCGAGACATACGGCCCGAAGAACCATCCGCACCCGCTCTACGGGGAGCACTTCGCCGTGAGCGACGTGCCTCCGGGGGTCTACCTCATGGGCGTGGAAATCGAGGGCCGCAAGGTCTTCCGCAAGGTGACCGTCGAGGACGGGAAGCTCACCTGGGTCGTGTTCCGGCCGTAGCGGATGTTCATCGAGCTGACCGACATCCTCCGCTGCCCCGCCGACCACGAGGAGAACGTCCTCGTCCTGCTGCCGGACGGGGTCACCGACCGCCAGGTCCAGTCCGGCCACCTCGGTTGCATGGAGTGCGGCCTCGTCTATCCCGTGCGGGGCGGGGTGGCGGAGTTCGGCCCGGCAGGGATGGAAGTGCAGCGCTCGCCCCGGTTGACCGGCGCCGCCATGGCCGCGCTGCTCGGGCTGGGCGGGCCGGGCGGGTACGTGGTGATGGTCGGGGGAGCGGCGGAGGACTGGACTGGGTTCGCGACGGTGGCGGAGGGGGTCCACGTGGTGGCCGTGAACCCGCCCCCAGGCGTCGCGGCGGGCCGCGGGGTGAGTGTCGTCCGGGCGGGGCGGATTCCCGTCAGGAGCCGGCACCTCCGCGGCGTGGTGCTGGGGCCCGGCTTCGCCACGGACCCCGGGTGGATCGCGGAGGCGATGCGCACCCTCCTGCCCGGCCTCCACGTGGTGGGGGAAGGACCGACCCCGTCCGCGCCGGGACTCGAGGTGCTGGCCGGTGCGGACGGGGTCTGGGTGGCGCGGGGCGCGAGCGGCTAGTACACCGTTTCGACGCCGCCGGCGGCGTAGAGCTCCTCGATGCGGTCCTGGTGGATCTTCTCGACGACCCGCCGCTTCACCTTGAGCGTGGGCGTCAATTCGCCTGCCTCGATGCTGAAGTCCCGGTCCAGGATGAGGAATTTCTTCGGCATCTCGTACTGCGCGAGCTCGCGCAGGGTCTTCTTGATCTCATCGGTCAGCTTGTTGTGCACCACGATGTCGCTCAGCAGCGCCTTGTCGGTTCGCCCTTTCATTCCCTCCGCCTCCGCCCACTTCCGCAGCTGCTCCATGTTCGGCACCACCAGCATGATCGGGTACTTCCGCTTGTCGCCGATCATCACGGCGCTCAGCACCAGCGGATTGGTCTTGACCAGGTTCTCGATCGGCTGAGGCGCGATGTTCTTGCCGCCCGCCGTCACGATGATGTCCTTCTTCCGGTCGGTGATCTTGAGGAAGCCGTCGGCATCGAGCTCGCCGATGTCGCCGGTGTGGAACCATCCGCCCTCCGACATCACTTCCGCGGTGGACTCCGGCTTGTTGTAGTAGCCCTTCATCACGTTCGGCCCGCGCGTCAGGATCTCGCCGTCGGCGGCGATCTTCACCTCGACGCCGGGCACCACCTTGCCGACCGTGCCGAGCCGTGCGCGTCCGAAGCCGTTGACGGTGATGACCGGCGACGTTTCGGTGAGGCCGTACCCTTCCATGATCGGCAGCCCCGCGGCGAAGAAGAACCGCGCGATGTCCGCGGAAAGCGGCGCCCCGCCGGACACGAAGAAGCGCAGCCGCCCGCCGACCCGCTGGGCCAGCTTGGTGAACACCAGCGCATAGGCGATGCGGTACTGCAGGCCCAGCGCGGCGGGGATGGGCTTGCCCTCGATGGCGAGCTCGGCCCAGGCTTCGCCCACCCGCTTGGCCCAGAGGAAGATCTTCTGCTTCAGCGGCGAGCCCGCCATCGCGTTCTCCAGCACCCGGGCGTAGATCTTCTCGTACAGCCGCGGCACCGAGCAGACCACCGTCGGGCGGAGCTCGCCCATCTCGATCGGCACGGCCTCGATACTGGTGGCGTAGTTGATGATGGCGCCCTGCTGTGTCATGCAGTAATGGCCGGCCATCCGCTCGAAGATGTGCGAGAGCGGAAGGAACGAAAGGCACTCGTCGCTCTGCCGGAGGTCGAGCACCTGGAGCCCCGCCACCACGTCGGAGGTGATGTTGCCGTGGGTGAGCATCACGCCCTTCGGGTCGCCGGTCGTGCCGGAGGTGTAGATCAGCGTGGCGAGGTCGTCCGGCTTCACGGCGAGCGCGTCGGCCCGCCACGTCGGGTACCTGGACAGGGCCGCCCGGCCCCGTGCCAGCACGGCCTCGAAGGTCACCGCGCCGGCGCTGGCCGCCTCGGCGTCGAAGACGATAATCGTCTTGAGCGCCGGGAGGTTGCCGCGGATTTCGAGGATCTTCCCGAGCTGGGCCGCCGAGGAGCAGCACACGGCCACGGCGCCCGAGTCGCGCAGGATGTACTCGATCTGGTGCGGTGGCAGGGTCGGGTAGACCGGCACGTCGGCGCAGCGGCAGGCCAGGCAGGCAAAGTCCGTCACCGCCCATTCCGGCCGGTTTTCCGACAGGATCGCCAGGCGGTCTCCGGCGTTGACGCCGAGTTCGTGGAGTCCGATGCTGAAGGCCTGCACCTGCGACAGCAGGTCAGCGAAGCTCAGCCCCACCCACGTGCCACCGCGCTTGACGCGCATCGCGACCGGGCGGGTGGCCGAGCGGTCCATGGCTCCGAAGAACAGTTCGTTGAGGGTGCGTGGCGCGGTACTCACAAGGCCTCCAGAAAGTCGACCTAGTTGGTGAAGCGGACGATCCAGCGTTGTCCCGAGCCGGGGACGGGTTGCGTGTTCTTGTACCGGGTCGAACGGATGGTCACGATCGCGCTGTCCGGCGGCGTGATGCCTGGGATCCGCTCCAGCGTCACCGGCGTCGTCGGCTCGCCGCTGCTTCCGGTGGTGGCCGTGTCCGCGAGCGCCTGGTTCGCGAACTGCACCGTGCGGGCGGCGGGATCCGCGAAGACCGGCTCGGCCACCTCGTAGATGATCGTGCGGCCCTGCACCGGGGCGGGAGGATTGAACGACTCGAGCCGGGCCACGAGCGGAGCGGAGGTCGTGGTCGTCAGGGTGTCCACCACGACGGTGTCCGGGGGCACCAGGATCAGGGTGTCGGCCGTCACGATCACGGTGAGGATGTTGAGGGGAGACACCAGTCCCTGCGAGGTGGCCTGGACCCGGCCCTGGCCCGGCTTCCGGCCAAGGACGACGCCGGAAAGGCTGTCGACGGCGATGGTGGCGGTGTCGGGCGTGGTCCAGCGGATCGGCGCCGGGATGACGTCGCCGTTCCGATTCAGCGCCACGGCGGTGTACTGCACGGTATCTCCCGCCTCGACGCTGCTCGTCGGCGGCGACGTCACCTGGAGCGCGATGACGCTGTCGTCGCTGGAACTGAGTTCGCTGCAGGCCGCCAGCCCGAGCGCGGCCAGTCCCGCCGCGCGGAGCCTCACGGTGCGCCCCGGTCGCCGGCGCGTTCCGCCTCGTCGAGGGCCGCTTCCGCGTGCTTGATCCACCGGTCGGCGTCCGGTCCCTTCGGCGGCCGCGCCAGGAAGGCACGCAGGTGCTCGACCGCCTGCACCGTGTCGCCCCGCTTCAGGAGCAGAAACGCGACACCGTAGTGCGCGCCCACGAGCCCCGGGTCGAGTTCGATGGCGCGGCGATAGTGACGGACCGCCTCGTCGGGCTGGCCCGTCTTGGTGAACGCGATGGCCATGTTCTGGAGGATCCGGGTGTCCTGCGCGTTGTCGCGCAGCGCCAACCGGTAGGAGGTGAGCGCCGCTTCGAAGTCTCCCTGCCGTTCGAGTGCCAGGGCCTCGTTCAGGTAATCGAGGCGCTGGGGCCGTAGCGTGGAAGACTTGCCCTTGCCCAGCAACCGACGCCAGAAGCTCATACGGTCGGCGGATCCTTGACCCGGGGTGAGAAGGCACTCAAGTCGTGGTGTCCTCGCAAGATAGCCCCAATTTAGGGGGGTCGCAACGTGGTTGCTCGGGCCCAATCGCCGGGGTAGCTTGCACGGAACCCAGCGTGCGTCACCCGCTTCCGGAACTCCGCCATGCCCCGAGCTCCCGCCCCCGACAACCGCGACGTGATGGAAATCGACTGGTCCTTCTTCGGGGAGGTCTGCCGCGCGCTCGCGCTCAAGGTGGCGCGCGACTTCGACCCCGAAATCGTGCTCGGCATCGCCAAGGCCGGGGTCATGCCCGGTGTGGTGGTTGCGTCGATCCTCCAGCGCGAGTTCGCCTCGATGGTCGTGACCCGCCGGAGCGCCCGGAAGGAACCGGTGCTCGTCGCGGGACCGCCCGCCACGATCCGCGGGCGTCGCGTGCTGGTGGTGGACGAAACCTGCGAGTCCGGCAGCACCATGAAGCTCGCCCTCAGCGAAGTGCGCCTGCTGCAGCCCGCCGAGGTGCGGACCGCCGTCTCGTTCAAGACCGGCCCGTACACCCCCGACTACCACGCGTTCGAAACCGACAAGTTCATCATCCTCCCGTGGGACCGCGAAATCGTGGTGGATGGCGAGCTCGTCCCCCACCCCGAGTACGCCGCCCGACGGCCGTGAAGAACCGGCTGCGCGAGGCGCTGAAGTCGTCCCGGTCGGACTTCGCGGAAATCCGACTGGAGCGGAGCGTCACCTCCGCGGTCACCTTCCGCGGCCCCCGGCTGGAGGGCGCCACCGTCAGCACCGACCAGGGCGGGTTTGTCCGCTGCCTCAACCGCGGCTGCGGGTGGGGCATGGCGAGCTTCACCTCGCTGGACGACCTCCCTGCCATGATCGCCCGGGCCCACGAGCTCTCGCTGGCCGTGCGCCTCGACACGCCCATCCGACTCGCTGAGGTGCCGGTGCGCGAGGTGGACGTGGCCCTGCCGCTCGGTGGCGACGTCCGCGGCATCGCCCTCGACACCAAGAAGCGCCACCTCGAGGCGCTCAACGCGCTCATGCTGGGCCGCGACCGCCGCGTGGTGGACACCCAGGCGGCCTACCGCGACGAGGTCGTGGAGTACTGGTACGCCAACTCCGAGGGTACGCTCCTCTCGGAGCTCCGGCCCGAGGTGACCCTCTCCGCGGTGGCCGTGGCCCGCGACCAGGGGACCATCGAGCGGGCGCTCGAATCGCTGGGCCGGCGGGCCGGGTGGGATGCCGTCCAGGGGCGCGAGGAGCAGTTCCTGGCGGCGGCGGACCGCGCGGTGGCGCTGCTGGCGGCGCCCCGGGTGCGCGGCGGGACCTATCCCGTGGTCCTCGACCCCAAGCTGGCAGGCGTGTTCATCCATGAGGCGTTCGGCCACCTGAGCGAGGCCGACTTCGTCTACGAGAACCCCGAGGCGCGGGAGATGATGACGCTCGGGCGCCGGTTCGGCGGGCCGGAGCTGACCATCGGCGACGACGGAAGCGCGGTCGCCCTGCGGGGCACGCTGCCGTTCGACGACGAAGGCACCCCCACCCGGAACACCGTCCTGGTGCAGAACGGCGTGCTCGTCGGGCGGCTCCACTCGCGGGAAACCGCCGCGCGGATGGGCGAGGTCGCTACCGGCAACGCCCGCGCCCTCTCCTTCCGCCACCCGCCCATCGTGCGAATGACCAACACCTACATCGCCAACGGCCGGGGCACGCGCGATGATCTCGTCAGGGACATCCCGCTCGGCATCTACGCCTGTGACGCCCAGGGCGGGCAGACGTACCTGGAGGATTTCTCCTTCACCGCCGGCCACGGCTACATGATCCGCGATGGGCAACTCTGCGAGCTGGTGAAGGACGTGGTGATCGCCGGCAATCTCTTCCAGACGCTGGACCGGATCGACCGGATCGCGGGCGACTTCCAGTGGAACGAACTGGGTGGAGGCTGTGGGAAGGGAGGGCAGGCGCCCCTCCCGGTGACGGAGGGGGCTCCCCACGTGCGGATCAGCAATGCGCTGGTCGGCGGGAGCGTCGGGTGATCATCCGCCTGCTCGAGCAGGCGGCGCGCCGCGCGGACGCCGCCGATGCCACGGTGAAGTCGGACGAGACGGTCACGCTGCTCTGGGAGTCCGGCCGGCTCAAGAGCTGTTCGTGGTCGCAGGAGCGCGGCGTCAACCTGCGCGTCCGCGCGGACGGCCGGCTGGGTGTCGCCGGCTCCACCGCGGGCAATCCCGAGGCGCTGGTCGAGGCGGCGCTTGCCTCCGCCTCGATCGGCGAGCCGGTGGACCTGATTCTCCCGGCTCCGTCGCCCCTCCAGGCGGTGCGGACACACTCCCCCGCGGCGGGGGCGGCCTCCGTGCCGGAGCTGACGGCGGTGGGCCAGGGACTGGTCGAGCGGCTGGCGCACGACGGCTGGCAGGTCAACGTGACGGTGGAGCGGAGTGCGGGCTCAGTCCGCGTCGCGAACTCCAGGGGCGTCGAGGCCACGTACGACATCACGGCGGTCGCACTCGCCGCCGAGGTCACCCGGGTGGACGGCGACGACATCCTGATGGTCTCGGATCACTATGCGGCGGCCGACCTGCCGGGCGAACCCCAGGTGGCCGCGCTGGCCGACTCGATTCGCCGGCGGGTGGAGTGGGCCTCGAAGGCCGCTCCGCCGCCCCGCGGGGAATTGCCGGTGCTCTTCACGCCCGCCGGCGCCACCGCGCTCTTTCTGCCGCTCCGCCAGGCCTGCCTCGGGAAGGCCGTGCTCCAGGGCGTGTCGCCGCTGGGTGGCCGCCTCGGCGAGCGCGCGTTCGACCCGCTCCTCACGCTCACCGACGACCCGTGGGTGCCCGGCGCCTCCGGGTCCCGCGCGGTCGACGACGAGGGCGTGCCGACCCGCCCCATGGCCCTGGTGCGCCAGGGGGTCATCGGCGGTTTCATCTATGATCTCGAGACCGCGGCACGTGCGGCGGTGCCCGCCACCGGCCACGCCAGGCGGACCACCTTCGGGAAGCCCCAGGCCGCCTACTCCAACCTCGTGGTGTCGGCGGGAGGGGAAACGTGGGACGACTTGCTGGCCAAGATTCCTGATGGGCTGGTGGTGGATGAACTGATCGGCGTGGGGCAGGGTAACGTGATCGGCGGGGCGTTCTCACATCCCGTGGCCCTGGCCTACCGGGTGAGCGGCGGAGAAATCATCGGCCGCGTCAAGGACGCGGCCGTGGCGGGCAACGCGTATGAACTCCTCGGCCGGATTGCCGGCCTCGGCCGCGACGTGGAGTGGCGGGGGAGCCTCGCCCTGCCGCCGATCCTCCTGGAGGGGGTTTCGGTGGCACCACGGTAGCCTTCAACAGCGGCGTGCTCTCCCTCCGTGAATGCCGGGCCCGGACTCTGTCCGCGACGTACAGGACTCGGCGGCTCCGATGCGCCCGGGGCCCGCCGGACCGTGGGCGATGCCGAGGGCGAGGAAATCCGCACCCACGGTCGTGGTTATCGGTTCGGCGCTCCCGCAACAGTCCGAGGGCAGGCTGTGCAGTTTCAGGAAGGACCGGACCGTCGTTCGCAAGGCTCCGATCGTGCCCGAGTTCGGAGTTCACACGACTGTCGGGCGATCCACTTTCTGGGGCCGCGAATCACCGCCACGAGGGATAGGCATCGCCCGCGGGGTTCTGAGTCAGGCGCACAGGCGTACCTCCCGTCGCAGGCATGCGAAAAATTTCATA
>DAOMFQ010000089.1:5276-9158 GCA_035429905.1 Gemmatimonadales bacterium | reverse complement strand
AGGAGTGCTGGACGAAGACGGTCGCCGAGGAGAAGGCGTTCTTCGCCTCCAAGCCTGTCCTGGTCGTCGGCCTGGTCCTGGCCGTTCTGGCGGGCGGAGCGGCGGGGTTCTACATCGCCAAGAAGCTCTGAGCCGCGCCACCTCGGCCAGTGCGTGGAGGCGAGGTCCACCAGCACCTTAATGCGGTGGCTCGGGTGCGGGTGATTGATCGCGGACCGTGTCTCGCGCACCTCGATCGCGATCCGCCACGCCTCCTCGTCGGCCACGTCCGCGGCGGCAAGCCAGATCCGGCGCTCGGTGCTCATGGCGTCGGCTCTCCGAGGGCGAGCACGCACCAGCCCGCCTCGACGCCGAAGGCGGGGCCGCGCAGGATGTAGGTCACGCGCTTGATCACCTCGCGGCCGGTGTACTCGCCGGTCCAGCCGTGGGCGAGCGCCGGAGGATCCCACTCCCGCAGCCGCAGCGTGTCCCCGACCGCGTAGTTGCGATCGTCCTTGCGCGCCTCGAAGGTCTTGCTGCCGTCGAGGATGGCGGCGAAGTAGACCGGCCACGTCTTCAGATCGTGTGTCACTTCGCCTCCGGGGCGGGCGGGGTGGCAAAGCGCGGTTCGGCGGGCCAGCGGAATGCGCCGCAGCCACAGAGCATCCCGACCATGTTGTCCGCGAGGTCGTAGACGAACACCGCCTCATCGCGCGGCGGGAAGCCGTGGAACCAGCAGCGCCATGTCGGCGGCGGAAGTTGATGCGGACGGACTCGGATGCGCGCCACGTCCTCACCCCTCTCCCGCGGGCGGGGTGGCGGCGGCGAGGGCGGCGCGGAGGGACGCGATCTCCCGCAGCGCAGCGCCGAGGTCCACGGCGAGTTCCGCAGCGGACCGCTCCCAATTCGACGCCGCGCGCCGCGTCTCCTCAAGTTCGGCCTGCATCCGGTACAACTTGCGCTGGTGGCCGGAGAGGCGCGCGATCTCCCGCCGCGCGTCGCCCAGTGCGTTCCGCCGCCGTTTCCCGCTCATCGCCCGCCTCCTTCGCGCCCGGGGAGGGGACGCCAGTTGCGGCAGACCTCGCGCCGGTAGTGCGGCGGCTGCCATTCGTGGTCGCACACACCCAGCACCGACAGCACCGGCTCCGGCTCCGGCGCGGCGGCGAGGGCGGGGCCAGGAGTAGATCGCCGCCAGCTATACAAGCTGCACTGTGGGTGCGGCACCGCCCCGTCGTGCATCGTGTCCCCGCCGCAGACCCCCAACGCCGGGTAGCGCCCAATCTCCGCGCTGAGCGGTTCGGCAACCATCGACAGGTGCAGCGACGCCCCGATGGTCGCGCTGATCTTCTCCTGAATGACTGTGCTCGACTCGCCCGCCGCGGCGAGTTGACGGATCTCCATCAGACCATTGAGTTGAAGGGCGGCGATGTCGCGGAGCCGCTCGATCTGGACCATGTTTGTCTCGGCCTCGATCACGGCCGACTTCGCGCGGCGCTCCCACGTCGCGGCCTCGTCCAGCGCCGCCTTCCGGGCCGCGCTCCAGTCGTCGTCGAGCTTCCTCAAGGCGGCGGCGTGGTTGACGTTCTTCTCTTCGGCGCTGCGGTAGAGCGCATACGCCTCGCCGCGCAGGCGCTCCCACTCCTTCGCCGCTGCGCGGTAGGAGTCCCGCTCCTCCACTAGGCGGGCGTTATCTGAGCCCTTCTCGGACACCAGCGCCTCCAGCCGCTTCACCTCCGCTCGTAGAGTGCGAACCTCGGGCCAGTGGTCGCCGATCCGCTCACGCAGGCTGCGGACCTCGGACACCTGCGCGGAGTACATGTCCATCGCTTCCATGAGCGCGTTGCCCGCCGCGAACGCATCCACGGTCGCTTGGTGGATCGGCGACTCGGAGTTGCGGTCTAGCCACGCCTGCGCGAGACGGCGCAGCAGAATCGGGCGATCCTCGCCGTTGGTCGCATAATCGACCGCAATAACGTCAGTCAGCGCGCCCGCCTCTGCGGTTGCCTCGGCGACGTGATGGACCCGCCCCGGGTGCCGTTCACGCCAAGCGGAGATGTAACAAGACGGGCACGGCTCGCGGTCGATCGTGCAGTCGGCGCACTTCAGGCCCGGCGGCGCGCTCGCGTGCAGTGCCCCAGCTACCCAATCCTGACTCATCGGCGCACCCTCCTCTTCCGCTCCAGTTCGCGCACGCGCTTCTCCAGCGCCTCGACCTTGTTGAGCGCGTCGATCGCGACCCGCGTGAAATGCAGGACGTAGGCGCAGAGCCCCGGCCCGTGCGCCATGCCGCAGTTGTTGCAGCGCCTCATCGCCCGCCTCCTTCGCGCCCGGGGAGGGGACGCCACGACTCGCAGTGCGCGCGGTCCACGTACGGGTGCGGCTCCGTCTCCGACTCGCACGTCCCCAGCACCGGCTCCGGCTCCGGCGCGGTGGCGAGCAGGGCGGCGACCTGTCGCTTCGCCTCCCGCATCCCTTCTCCGAACGTGTCGGCACCGCGAGGCTTCAGCGCAGCGCCGTGCTCGTGGACCCACTGCCCGATCAGCGCCAGAACCTCCTCCGCGCTCCTAGCCACGGCGCGCCTCGTCGTAGCCATCACCAGTCCCCCTCTTCCGCGTCCATCGGTGGCATCGGCATGAGCGGTAGCGGGCGGCGGTCAACGCCGTCCACGAAGTCCGCCACCCGGTCGAGCGCCTCCTGCAACTTCACCACCGCGTCGGTCAGGCGCGTGTCTGCGGGAAGTGCCTCGACGGCAACCATCGCAGCGCGGATCGCCGCCTCGGCGGGCGTCGCTTGGAGAATGTCGTTGCGGCGGAAACGGTTTGCGGGGCTCATTTTGATTGCTCCTTTCGGAAATAGATGCGGCATCGGTCCATCGCCGCCCAGAGGACCAACACGCCGAGGATGGCGGTGTCGCACCAGTCGAGGTAGCTCACTGGTTGTCTCCTTCTCCGGTGCGAGGCAGTGGGCCATACCGAAGGATGGCAGCCTGGCAAGGCGGGCAGCACCACTCGGGAGCGTCGCCCTCGCGCCCTCGACACGACTTGCCGCCCATTGTGCGCTGGCACTTCTGGTCCGCCATCCATTCGATGAAGTTGACCGCCGCAGGCACCGGAGCCTTCAGCCGCTCGATGCCGCCCAGCGCGGGTCCCACCCACCGGCCCTCTTCGTCGAGGCCGCCGTGAATTGTCCCGAGATCCGGGACCGTCACCGCCGCAGCCGGGGCGTGCGCGGGGCCGGTGCATCCATCCATCAGGCACGCTGCCGCGTCGTCGCACGCCTGCGGGGCGGGCTCCTGCGCCGGGGCGGGCTGCGGAGCACGCTGCGCCTCCAGGGCGGCGAGGCGGGACTCGATGCGATCAATGACGCCGAGGGCCGAGCCCTGCATCCACAGCGCCACCAGCGTCGGTTCGCTAGCCGTTCCCATTGTCGCCCTCCTCCTTCCCCGCAGCGGCGGGCTTCAGCAGCGTCCCGTCCGGCACCCGCGCGAGCAGCGCCCGCAGCCGCTCCACCTCGGCTCCGAGCTTGGCGGCCACCGCGTTGGCGGTCTGGTACGCAGCCCGCTCCCGCTCCAGCAGATCCCGCGCCTCGGCCTCCTCGGCAGCGAGCGCGGTCTCCGCTGCCGTCGCGCGCTGCTCGGCGCGCGTCCACTCCTCGGCGTTCTGCTTGCGGATCCGAGCCTCGGCGTCGCTGCGCATCTCCGCCTCGTCCCGCTCCCGCTCGGCCTGCTCGCACCGCCGCAGCAGCGCGTCCGCCACCGCAGCCCGCGCGCGGTGCGCCTGCACCTCGCGGGCGAGGGCGGCCCTCTGACCACCCAGCCGTGATGCGGCCAGTGCAGCCACTTCTGCGTCACTCAGCCTGTCATCGTCCATCGCCGCCTCCACGCTCCTGCGCCGCGCGGGCGCG
>DAOMFQ010000089.1:0-5176 GCA_035429905.1 Gemmatimonadales bacterium | reverse complement strand
ACTCAGCCTGTCATCGTCCATCGCCGCCTCCACGCTCCTGCGCCGCGCGGGCGCGGAGCCTGTCCTCGCTGCTCCAGTGCCCTTCGCGCGCATCGGCGTCCGCCGCCGCCTCCAGCGCCAGCGCCCGCTCCGACCGCGCGAAGGCGAGGAGGGCGGCCATGTCGTCTGGGAAGTCTGCGACGATCCGCCCGTCGCACCGATCCAGCAGCGCCCGCGCTCTCGCTTCCAGTCCGTCAGCCACGGCTCGCCTCCTCGTCCTGCCCACCCTTGCGGAGCGGTCTCGCCTACTGCTCCGGCGCCCCGAGCAGCACCAGCAGGCCGGTGGCCTCGCCAGCGTGCTTCACCGCCTCCTCGAAGGCCGCCTTGAAGATGCGGTCCTGCCGGTGGAGCTCGAACCACCACGACAGCCGGCCGTCGTTCATCCGGTAGCGCAGCCGCACCGCCACCTCCCACGGCACCCCGTTCCTGAAGACCGGCACGCCGATCAGGAAAGCCGTCGGCAGCTTCAGCGGCGCGCCCTGCGCGTCGGTGTGCTGGGTGACGTAGTTGATCTGCACCTCGCCCGACTCCAGGCGCACCACGTTCTTGACCGTCGAGTCGATCCGGGCTTCGAGCCCGCGGCTGATCTCGAGGAGCTTCGCCGGCGTCGCGAACCTGGCGTCGAGCTTGGCGGAGAACTCCAGCGCGGTCGGGCCGGGCTTGGTCGGGTCGGAGATGTCCGCGATGCGGTTCTCGACCCAGGCGGCGAAATCGGTCTGGTTCATCACCTTCCCGTGCTGGCCCACCCACGCCTTCCACTCCGGGGAGAGCGGGAACCAGTACGAGGCCCGGTGCTGGCACCAGCGCGCGTTGCCGTTGCCGGCGCCGAGCTCGGTGGTCGGCGAGTTGTAGTCGTAGATGCAGGTCAGGCTCGGCGACCGGCTCTGGTCTCCGCTGCCCTCGTCGGCGAAGATGACCGAGTCCTCGTCCTTGAAGCGCGAGACGTGCGCGATGAAGCTGTTGAGGTCGGTCAGGGTCGCGGTGCCGCGCACCCGCTCCGGCGTCTCCAGGTACTCGTCGAGCAGCGGCTTGACCGAGTGGACCTTCAGCCCGTCGGGCAGGACGAGGACGGTGGCCTCATCCTCTTCGCCGCGGGCAACGGCGAGCAGCGCCGGTGCGATGTGCTTGCGCACCAGGTCGGCGACGGCCTCGGCCTCGGGCTTCGACTTGATCGACAGCTGCGGTGTCTCGGGGGGCGGCATCGGGTTCTTTCTCCTGCTGGGGTTGGACTGCTCTGCGCAACGCCGACCGGGTAGCCTCTGCCGGCCGCCTGTCGGCCCTACCGACGGTCAACGGGTCTTGAGCCCCTGCCGCCTTCGGGTGGTCGGCGCTGCGCAGAGCAGGCGGGCGCCGGGCCCGCCCGCCCCGACTACGTCTTGCGCGCCGCCTCCCCTCCCGCGCCGGCATCGCGAGCGGACTCGCCGCCCGGCATCACCCGCAGCGGGAGCTCGGCCTGCTTGGGGTTGGTCCGCGAGTAGTTGTTGCCGGGGGTCAGCCAGCCCATCGTCCGGGCGCGCGAGGAGCGCGGGAGCTTGCTCGCGTAGTCGGCGGTGATCTGCACCACCCCGTCGCTGCCCAGCGCGAAGTTGAGCACCAGCGTCAGCCGGCCCTTGGCGCTCCCGTTCTGGGCGGCGTGCTCCGAGAGCGTCGCCAGGATCTCGCGGGTCTCGCTGCCGAGGTCATCGACCAGGACTCCGTCCTCCAGTTCGCGCAGGAACTGGGGGAACGGCTTGGGCCCCTCCGGGGGCGGGTTCGGGGTCTCGGGCTTCGCCATTCTGCTTCTCCTTGTGCTGCGGGTGGGTCTTCCGAAATTCCTTCAGCCACTCATGCCTGATTGATACCGGAACGTCAACGGTATGGAGCGCGCAGAAATACGCGCGGGCAACCTTCGGGTCCGGCCTGCCGGAGGAGGGGCACTCCGGGGCCATGCAGTCGGCCGGGATAGAACCAGCGTCGACCGCAGAAAGGTGGGGAGCCGGCCCTCTTTTCGTTTGGGCATCAGACGCTCCCCGGCCACTCTGTGGTGGCTCGGTATGCGGCTCGCCGCCGCTTGTCTCCGGTGATGTTTGGCTATCCGCCGGCCTCGACGGCGTGCCGTTTTTCTCTGCGCATTGAGTCTCCACTTCGGGTTGAACGACGACGACATGTTCCGGCCGATACCAGTCGGCAAAGACCTTCGGGACTGCACCCACCACCTCCTCCGCGCCTGGGGGGTCGGCCGGAGGAGGGGTGGGCTCGGCGACGGAGCGGTCAGGCCCCGGCGTCGATTCGGAAAAGTGCTGGTCGAGGGGTGCGGCCCCTCTCTCGCGGCCACCCGCCGCCTTGTCAGCGTGACCAGCATCGCTGGCGGGAGTCGAACCCGCTGTCTCGGATGCGGAAGAAGTGTCGGCGGCGGGTAGCGAACCCGCTTTCCAGTCCAACTGGGCCCTCGGGGCACCGACGCTCCCGGCGGGATTCGAACCCGCTGCATCGACAGCAACAGTACCACAGCACGAGCACCCGCGACCCTCGCAGTGGGCGCAGTCGTCCATGCAGCAAGGGTCGCAGGCGCTCATGGTCTACGCTCCCTTCGCGGCCTTCGCCTCGGCCGCCGCCTTGGCCTCGTCGGCCGCCGCCTGCTCGGCGTCGAGCTCGGCCTGGGTCTTCTCGGATCCGGTGGTGGTCTTCGGCCCGGCCGCCGCCTTGGGCGCGGCCTTCGGAGCCGCCTTCGCCGCCGCAGCTGCCGCGCGCAGGCCCTCGGCCCCGGTGGCGGGCGCTGCCGTCGCCGGCTTCCCCTCGGCGTCGAGCGGCGGGAACTCCCTGTCGATCGTCGTCGTCCCCTCGCGGATGGCGGTCGAGAGCCCGAGGAGGATGGCGAGGTCCTCGAGCCCCACCTCCTCGATCGACCGCTTGCCGATCTTCGCGAGCACCTGCTCGGCGCGCACGTTGGCCTTCGCGTACCAGGCGAAGGCGCGGGTGCGCCGCTCGTCGAGGGTCTTCTCGTCGCCCACGGCCACCTTCTGCGCCCGCTTCCAGATCTGGTCGACGAACACGCGGGGGATGATGCGGAAGACGGCATTCCGCAGCGCGATCGACTGCGCGGCCATGCCGGTCACCCCGATCATGTCGTCGTTGAAGCGCGCGCCCTTGGAGTTGGTGATGCGCCGGCGCACCTCCGCGCCGAGGGCGGTGTTGGTCTCCAGGTCGTGGCACATCCCGATGGCGGTGATGAACCGCTCGCCCTCCTCGACGATGCGCGCCCCGTAGCGGATGTTGCCCCAGGTGATGGCCATGATCTCGGCGAGGCGGATGCTCGGCCCCTCGATGCCCTTGCCGCGCGGGAGCACGTAGAAGCAGGACTCCGCCGTGTCGAGGTCGCGGGTGGCGAGGTCGAGCGCCCGCTTGATCGACCGGGCCACGTCGCGCGGGTACTTCCGAGCGGTGGCGATCTGGATGTCGATCTCGCCGCGGGTGATGGCGTCCATCCCCGGCGGCTGGGCGCGCTGCTCCTCGCCGAAGAGGCTGTCGACCTCGTCTCCGGCCTGCACCTCCGGCTCGCGGGTGGCGAGCTCGGCGCCGCCGGTGGGAAGGTCGACTCGGGTCTGGGTTCTGGTCTCGGTGGTCACGACGGGTTCTCCACGGTGGGCAGGTTCTTGGCCGTGCTCGGCCGGAGGTAGCGCGAGCCCTTCGCGACCACCTTGGTGCGGACGTACTGCGCGGCCACTGCAGCCGCCTCTTCGGGCGAGATCTTGGCGCGCAGCGCGAACTCCTGCGCGACCAGGTTCCAGTCGGTGAAGGTCTCGGTGCGCGGCTCCAGGTCGATCCACTTCGCGACCCCTTCGATCCCGCGCTTCTCCCCCACCGCCACCGCGAGGCGCGCCTCGATCGCACTCACCTTCGCCGCGGCCGCCTTCTCCTCGAGCTTTGCTGCCCGGAACTCCAGCAGCAGGCCGACATCCTCCCGCGTCGGCTTGCGGATGGTCTCGTCGGTGGTCGACGCGAACCGCTTCGCGATGTACTCGGCGGCGTGCCGGTCTTCCTCCCAGCCGTCCGGCGGCCGGCGGGGGATGAGGCAGTCGCGGACGAACTTCGCGGCGAGCTCGTTGAGGGTCCCGAAAACCTCGGCGTCCCACTTCACCGGATAGGGCTCGGGCGGGTCACCGGCGATGGTCGCGACCAGGCACCCCTCGGGCTGGACGCCCAGCTGCTCGCAGAGCGCGATCTGCACCTGCACCTGGGCGAGGCAGTAGAGCGGGGCATCGCTGGTGCCCGGCGCGCCCCACTTGTCCGCGTTCCATCGCGAGACGTTTTTCGCGTCGAGGGGCAAGAGACCGGACTCAGCCTCGGCGAGATCGTCCGGCGTCACCACCCACGCAGGGAAGCGCGGGTCGGTGAGCGGGCCGGGGCACCCGCGGAGGTGCCAGCCGCGCTCGGCGGCGAACTGGTCGAGAGCCGGCCGCTCCACCCGCGTCCCCCAGGAGAGGTGCCTCTTCTCGTCCTCGTCGCTGGTGATCGGCACGTCGTAGATCGCGTGGTTGAACAGGTCGAGCGGAGTCGCCCACGGGTGGACGCCGAGGAGCACGCCGGCGAAGGAGCCGCCGACGCGGGTGCGCCCGAGCTCGATCCGCTCTGCGGAGAGCGCCACGACTACACCTTGCCCGCGGCGAGCGCGGTGGTCATCTCGTCCAGCGTCGTCCCCCGCAGCGCCTCCAACTCTTCGGGCGAGATGTGCCCTCCCGTGTGGCCGGTGGCCAGCGCGCACCGATAGTCTCTTCCGTCAGGCCTGTTGCGGTGCTCCAGACACCGGGCGTCCGCGAGCGTGGTGGCCACCTCCGCGAGGGCGGCGTCCTCGGAGGCAATCTCCGCCGCCACCTGCTCGTTGCTCTCGCGCACCCGGCGCTCGTTGCCTCCCTCCTCGCCCGCGATGCACTTGTCCCCGTTGCCGCACTCGGGCGAGTGGAAGCACCAGTCGTCGAGGTGGTCCGCGATGACCCGCAACTCCTCCAGCAGCGCCTCCCGAGGAAGCATCCGCGCCTTGCGCTCGAGCACGATCAACTTCACCGCCTCCTCGCGCAGCACCTCGTCCATCGTCTTGTAGGTCGCCATCTACGCCTCCGCCTTCGGCATGTTGGTCTTCGGCTCGCCGGGCCCGCGCGGG
>DAOMFQ010000088.1:0-9208 GCA_035429905.1 Gemmatimonadales bacterium | reverse complement strand
GACTACGACGAGTACACCTTCACCCACTCGGTGAACGTCTGCATCTTCTCGGTGGCGCTCGGCAAGAAGCTCGGGCTCGGCAAGCTGCAGCTCTACGACCTCGGCCTCGCGGCCCTGCTGCACGACATCGGCAAGGCGCGGATCTCGCTCGACATTCTCAACAAGACCAGCGGGCTGGACGAACAGGAGTGGCACATCATGACCCGCCACCCCTGGTTCGGCACGCTGACGCTCTTCAGTTCGCGCCGCTACGAAGAAACGCCGTACCGGGCCATCCTGGTGGCGCACGAACACCACATGAAGACCGACCTGACCGGCTACCCGAAGCCGATCCGGCCCCGGCAGCTCGGGCTCTACTCCCGCCTGGTGGCCGTGGCCGACGGATTCGATGCCGCCACGACGCGGCGGAGCTACCAGACCATCCCGATCCAGCCGGACGAGGTGCTGAAGGAGATGTGGAGCAACCCGCGCCGCGGGTACGACCGCGTCCTCGTCAAGGCGCTCATCAACCTGATCGGCATCTACCCGATCGGCACCTGCGTCATCCTCGACACCCTCGAGGTCGCCATCGTGGCGGCGGCGAACCCCGACCCGACGCTGCTGAACCGGCCACTGGTGCACATCGCCATCGACACCAACGGGGCGGTGCTCCCGCCGCCCGGCAACCCCGCCGACCTTGCCGACGGCAACGGCCAGGGCGGGTACGCACGCTCGATCGTCAAGGTGACGGACCCGGTCCGCTATGGCCTCGTCGTCGGCGACTACTTTGTTTGACACCCAGCGGGTCCTGGCGCTGTACGCGCGCGGGCTGGTCTGGGTCGGGCTCGCGCTCGCGGCGGTGGCCCTGCTGGTGGACTTCCGCTGGCTCGAGCAGCCGCTGCCCACGCTGGTCATCCTCGCGGCGGTGGTGGCCCTCCGTGCCTCCCCCGTCCGGCTCAGCAAGTACTCCTACCTGACCCAGCACGGCGTCCCCGTCATCGTCGGGATGCTGGTCGCGGCGCCCTCGCAGGTGGTGGCCGGCATGATCGCCGGCGTCTACGTGGTGGACACGCTCTGGCTCCGGAAGCCGATGATCGCCGGCCTCGTCAACGCCGGCCGCGAGACCATCGCCTTCGTGGCGGCGTTTGGCATCTTCGCGCTGGTGTGGCGGCTCAGCGGCTCGCCGACGCTGGGCCTGGACTTCCTCCCGGCCGCCTTCACGCTCGCCGGCATCTACTTCTTCAGCTCGCGCGCGCTCTTCTACTTCACGCTGCTCCTCCGCGACAAGCTCGAGAGCGAGGAGCGGCTGCTGATCCTGCGCTACGAGGTGGTGGCCTACCTCCTGACCCTCGGCGCCGCGGCCATCGTCATCGGCGCCCTCCGGGTGCTGAGCCCCCCGGGCTGGGCCGCGGTCCTGGCGGTGGTGGGTGTGTTCGGGCTCCTCACCAAGAAGATCCTCGAGGAGGCCATCGCGGCGGAGGACCTCAACAAGGTCCACCTGATGGAAACGGCGATCACCACCAACGTGACCCTGATGGACTCGTTCCAGCAGATCGAGCGCCTGGCGCACCGCCTGCTCGACTGGGGCGACCTCCGGATCTACCGGCGCGACGAGCACGACGTGGTGTCGATGGCGTACCGCGGCGAGGTCGGGCGCGGCGGGCGCGGCGAGGTGCCTGCCGAGCTGGAGCCGCTCCGCCGGCAGGCCATCACCTCCGGCCAGGCGGTGGTGGTGCACGACACCTCGAAGGACATCCGGATGCCGATGGCCGGCGCCGAGACCCAGAGCCTGGTCATCCTGCCCCTGCGGTTCGGCACCGACGTGATCGGCACCCTCGAGCTCGAGCACCACAAGCGCCACCAGTACCGCTCCCGCGACCTCGCGGCGATGGCCACGCTGGCCACGCAGGTGGCCACGGCCATCCATATCGCGGAGCTCCGGCGGCCACTGGTCACCACCGTGGACAGCATCGGCGCCCAGGTGGGCGCCCTCTCCCGCGCCACCATGTCGCTGCACGATTCCGCCGACGCGCTCACCGCCGCATCGAAGTCGCTGCGCTACGGCCTGGCGGAGCAGGACGCCTTCGTGACCGCCGGTTTGCAGGCCACCAAGGCGCTCGCCAGCGGCTCGGCGGAAATGGCGGTGCAGGGCAGGCGGGCGGCGGAGGCCAGCGGACGCGCCGCGGAGACCGCGGCCGCCAACCGGGAGACGATCCGCGATGCCATCCGCCGGCTGGTGGACCTGAAGCACTTCGTGGCCGAGAGCTCGCGGCAGGTGGGCGAGCTGGGCACCGTCACGAAGCGCATTACTGGATTCATCGGGTCGATCCGGGAAATCGCCGACCTCACCAACCTGATCTCGCTCAACGCGGCCATCGAGGCGGCGCGCGCCGGGCAGGAGGGGAAGGGGTTCGCGGTGGTGGCGGCGGAAGTGCGCGAGCTGGCGGACCAGAGCGCCGTCGCGGCACGGGAGGCCGGAGGACTGCTGGCCGCGATCGCGGAGCAGGTCACCGAGATCACGGCGCAGATGGCCCACGGCGAGCGGACGGTGGAGGGCGTCGAGCAGCTCGGCGAGGACGCGGTGCAGGCGCTGGAGGGGATCGTGACCGTGACCCGCGAGGCCGGGGCCTCGGCGCAGCGGATCGGCGAAACGGCGAGCCTGCAGGAGAGCGCGTTCGCCCGGCTGCAGGAGCAGATCGGCTACCTCGCCACCGTCTCGAGCCGGATTCGCGAGGAAACCAACGTGCTGGCGAGCCAGGCGGGCAAGGCGGCCGTGGCGCAGGAAGAACTGGACGGCGCGCTCAAGCAGCTGGAGCAGGTCTCCACGCACCTGCAGTCGATTGCGCGGCACTTCACTGTCGGCAGCTAGCGTGGCGGAGCAGGTGGCGGTGGCGCTGGGGAGCAACCTGGGCGACCGGGCGGCCCACCTTGCCGCGGCCCGCGCGGCGCTGGCGGCGCTCCCGGGCACCCGCGTCCTTCGCGCCTCCGCCGTCGAGGAAACCGCACCCCTCGGCGGGCTCGACCAGCCGGCCTACCTCAACCAGGTGGTCCTGCTGGAGACCGACCTCGAGCCGCGCGCGCTCCTCGAGGCCTGCCAGGCCGTCGAGCGCGCGGAGGGACGGGTTCGCGGGGAACGCTGGGCGTCCCGCACGCTCGACCTCGACATCATCCAGTTCGGCCGCCGCACGGTGGCCGAGCCAGGACTCACGATCCCGCATCCGGAGCTCCACCACCGCGACTTCTGGCAGCGCGGACTGGCGGAGGTGCACGCCCCATGACCGACCAGCCCCGCGCCCTCACCACGCTCGACTTCCCCGCCATGAAGAAGGCGGGACGGAAGATCGTCTCGCTCACCGCGTACGACGCGCTCGCCGCGCGGATCCTCGACGAGTCGGGCGTGGACCTCATCCTGGTGGGCGACTCGGTGAACCAGGTGGTGGCGGGGCGGCCCACCACGCTGAGCGCCACGCTGGACCAGATGATCTACCACGCACGCGCGGTGCAGGGCGCGGTGCACCGGGCGCTGGTGGTCGTGGATCTTCCCTTCCTGAGCTACCAGGTCACGCCCGAGGACGCGATCCGGAACGCGGGGCGCGTCCTCCAGGAAACCGATGCCTCGGCGGTCAAGCTCGAGGGCGGCGCCCCCATGGCGCCGACCATCCGGGCCCTCGTGGAGCGCGGCATCCCGGTGATGGGGCACGTCGGCCTCACGCCGCAGTCGGTGCACGCGCTGGGGGGCTACCGGGTGCAGGGCCGCGAGACGGCGGCGGCGGACCGGCTCCTGGCCGACGCCCGCGCCGTGGAGGAGGCCGGCGCCTTCAGCATCGTGCTCGAGCTGGTGCCTTCGGCACTGGCTGCCAAGGTGTCCGCTGCGCTCACGATCCCGACGGTCGGCATCGGCGCCGGCGCCGGCTGCGACGGGCAGGTGCTGGTGCTGCCCGACATGCTCGGCCTCAACGCCGGGTTCCGCCCCAAGTTCCTCAAGCGCTACGCCGACCTCGACGGCATCATGCGCGCCGCCGTGGCGAGCTTCGCCGACGAGGTGCGCACCGGGAAGTACCCGGGGCCGGAGCACAGCTTCGAGTGAACCAGAACCCCGCCCCCAGAGAGTTCACAACCGCTGCCGGCATTCGGGCCTGGATTACGGCTCAACGTGCGGAAGGACGTAGAATCGGTTTCGTGCCGACGATGGGATTCCTGCACGAGGGCCACCTCCGGCTGGTGGATGCGGCGCGCGCAGTGTCGGACGTCGTCGTCATGAGCATCTTCGTCAACCCGCTCCAGTTCGGCCCCGCCGAGGACCTCTCCCGCTATCCCCGCGACCTCCCGCGCGACCGCGCCCTGGCGGCCGGCCGCGGCGTGGATGCCCTCTTCCTGCCCGACGTCTCCGTCATGTACCCCCCGGGCTCCGACACTCGCGTGGTGCCCGGGGCAGGCGGCGACCGCTGGGAGGGGGCCGCCAGGCCCGGACACTTCGCGGGCGTGTTGACCGTGGTGGCCAAGCTCTTCCACCTGGTCACGCCCGACGTGGTGGTGTTCGGGCAGAAGGACGCGCAGCAGGCGGCCCTCATCCGCGCCATGGTGCGGGACCTCGACTGGCCGGTCGCGCTGGTCGTGTCGCCGACGATTCGGGAGCCCGACGGGCTCGCCCTGAGCAGCCGGAACAGCTACCTGTCGGCGGAGGAGCGAGCCCAGGCGGTCGGGCTGAGCCGGGCGCTCCGGACCGCGCACGAAGCGTGGGCGGGTGGGGAGACCGGCGCCGCCCGTCTGGAGGCTGCCGCGCGGGAGGCGCTCGCGGTGTATTCGGGTGTGCGGCCGGAGTATATTGCAGTGGTCGAACCGGACGCGCTGGCCCCTGTCGAAACGGCAGGGGCCGGGTGCCTCATGGTGGTTGCCGCGCGCGTCGGAACGACGAGGCTCATCGACAACGTCATTTTCGGAGAAGGCCTTTCCTGATGCAGCGCCACTTGATGAAGTCCAAGATTCACCGTGCCACGATCACCTCGGCGGACCTCCATTACGAGGGCTCGCTGACCGTGGACGAGGACCTGCTCGACGCCGCCGACCTCCGGCAGCACGAGGAGGTGCAGGTCGTGAACGTCAACAACGGTGCGCGGTTCAGCACCTACGTCATCCCGGGCCCCCGCGGTTCCGGCGTCATCCAGCTGAATGGTGCGGCGGCGCGCCTCGGCATGCCCGGCGACCTGGTCATCGTCATCTCTTACGGCCTGTTCGACGAGGCCGAGGCCCAGCGACACCATCCCACGGTGGTGTTCGTGGACGGGCAGAACCGGATCGTCCGCCCGCCGCTCCGGGCCGAGGGCTGATTCGGTGACCGGGAGCCCCGCTCCCGCCGGCATCTCGCCGGCGCTCCGGCCCACGCTGCCGGTTTGGGCGGAGGTGACCCCGGAGCGGGTAGCGCACATCGAGCGGGTGGCCCGGATGGTGGCGGGGTGGGCGGAGGCGATGGGGGTGCACGACTCGGAGCGGAACCGCTGGCTCAAGGCGGTCTGGCTGCACGACGCCCTGCGCGACGCCAGCCGCCAGACGCTCAGTGAGTGGGCCGCCAGTTCCTCGGGCCCGATCGAGTTGTGGCACGGCCCCGCGGCCGCGGCGCGCGCCAAGGCCGAGGGAGAAACCGACCGCGGCGTGCTGGATGCGGTTCGGTACCACTCGATCGGCCTCGCGGAGTGGGACATGGTCGGGCGGGTGCTGTATTGTGCGGATTTCCTCGAGCCGGGCCGCGACTTCGACCCCGCCGCCCGGGCCGAACTGGCGGCGCAGTTCCCGCGCGACGTGGCCGGCGTGCTCCGCGCGGTGGCCAGGGCCCGCCTCACCTACCTGGCCCGGTCGGGGTGGCCGCTGCCGGAACCGCTGGTCCGGTTTTGGAACAGCCTGTCCGTCGTCTCGCCCTGATCGGGGCGGGAGTCCTCCTCCTCGCCTTCCTCGCGGTTCGGTACCGGTCGGCGCCCAGGGCGCTTCCCGACCACGCCTTTCCCATTCCCGGCGAGCAGGAACGCCTCACTGCCGAGGTGCTGAACGGCTCCGGCAAGGCCGGGCTGGCGCGCACTGCCACGCGGGTACTTCGGCGCGGCGGCGTCGACGTCCTCTTCTTCGGCAACGCCGACACCCCACCGACCGATTCGACGAAGCTGCTGGTCCGCCAGGGCGACGGCACCGCCGCGCGCCGCGCCGCGCGGCTTCTCGGCGTGGGCGTCCCGCAACCGGCGCCCGATTCCACGCGGCGGGTGGACGTGACAATCATCCTGGGCGCCGACTGGCGGCCACCCGAGGAGCTTCACCCCTAGCAGTCGCTAGCCGCTTCGGCGGCGGAGCCCGATCACCACATCCATCACGTTGGTGCCGGTGGGACCGGTGCGGAGCAGTGCATCGGCCGCGTCGAGCGCGTGGTAGGCGTCGTGCTGCGCGAGGTCCGCCTCGGGGTTCCGACCACGCCCGGTGATGCGGGCCCACGTGCCGCCGTCGACCAGCGCGCCGGCGGCGTCGGTGGGCCCGTCGCGGCCGTCGGTGCCTGCCGCCAGGAGGGCCACACCGGGCACGTCGTCGAGCTCGGCGGCCGCGGCGAGGGCCAGTTCCTGGCAGCGGCCGCCGAGGCCCGGCGGGGCGCCGCCAAGGGACACCGTGGTCTCTCCTCCCCAGACGAAGCAGTTGGCCCCGCCGCCGCCCGCGCGGAGGAAGGCGCCGATGCGGGTCCCGGCCTCGCGCGCCTCGCCGGCGAGGTCGGAGGCGCCGGCAAGGACCGGAAGTCCGAGCTCCTTGGCCCGGAGCGCCACCCCCTGGACCGCCAGGCGGTTGCTCGCGATCACGTGGGTGGTCACGTTTCGGAAGGCGGCGTCGCCGGGTTTCGGGGTGTCGGGCTCGGCGCCCGACGCCTGGCGCTCGAGGAGCCGCCGGACCGACGCGGGAATCTCCCGCGTGCCGGCCACCGACTCGAGGAGCCGCAGCACCTCGCGGCTCCAGCTCGGGTCGGGGGCGCAAGGGCCCGAGCCGACGGTGCCCGGATCGTCGCCGATCACGTCGGACATGCAGAGGACGGTCACCGGCCTCGGCGCCAGCGCGACGGCGAGCCGGCCCGCGCCCCAGCGGAGGCATCGCTTGCGTACCGTGTTGATGGCCACGATGTCGCGGCCGCTGCCGAGGAGGAAGCTCCAGAGGGCGGTGAGATCCTCGGGCGTGACGCCGTCCACCGGGGCCGCCGCGAGGCTCGACGCGCCGCCCGAGAGCAGCACCAGGGCCTGATGGGTCACCGGCATCGCGGACACCGCCTCGGCGATGGCCTCCGCGGCGCGGGAAGAGTTTGCACCCGGGAGGGGATGGTCGCCGACGAACTGTCGGAGGGCCGCGTTGCCCCTGGCAGAAGGAGCGGCACCGACGACGACGCCCCCCGCGAAGGCGGTCTTGGACTCGTCGAGCACCGCCACGGCGGCCCGCGCCATGCCGGGCGCCGCCTTCCCGAGCGCAAAGAGGTGGACCGGCGCGGAGGCGGGGAGGGGGCGTTCGGTGAGCTCGTGCCGCACGGCGGTGGCGGGGTCGGCGGCCCGGAGCGCCGCGCCGTAGAGATCGAGCAGGAGTTCGCGCATTCCCTAGTATGGGGCCCCGGCCCGCGTCGTCCAAGGAGCACGCCATGCCAAATCCCGCGCGTCCCGTCGTCACCGTCACCCGCCGGCTTCCGCCGGTGGTGGAGGCGGCGCTCGCCGAACGCTTCGACGTCCGGCTCAACGCCGACGATCTGCCGCTTGGCGCCGAGGGATTGCGGAAGGCGCTCAGCACGTCGGACGCCGTGCTCTCGAGCGTGTCGGACCGGATCGACGCCACCGTGCTCGGCGTGGAACCGCTCCGCGCCCGGCTCCTGGCCAACTTCGGCGTGGGGTTCGAGCACATCGACCTGGCGGCCGCGCGCGCGCGTGGCATCGCGGTCACCAACACGCCGGGTGTGCTCACCGAGGACACCGCGGACCTGGCCATCGCGCTCATGCTGATGGCGAGCCGGCGGCTCGGGGAGGGTGAGCGCGAGCTCCGGGCCGGGGCGTGGCACGGCTGGCACCCGATGCACCACCTCGGGCGGAGGCTTTCGGGAAAGACGCTCGGCATCGTGGGGATGGGGCGGATCGGCCGCGCGGTCGCGCGGCGCGCCGTGCACGGCTTCGGGATGCGACTGCTCTACGCCAGCCGCTCGGCGCTCCCGACGGGAGAAGCCGCGGCGCTCGACGCGGTGCACGTCGACCTCGACCGGGTATTCGCCGAATCGGACGTGGTGTCGCTGCACGTGCCGGCCACCGAGGAGACCCGGCAACTGGTCAACGCCCGGCGGCTGGAGCTGATGCCGCCGCACGGCATCCTGATCAACACCTCGCGCGGAGGCGTGGTGGACGAGGCGGCGCTGGTGGAGGCGCTCGATCGGGGCGTGATCGCGGGGGCGGGGCTGGACGTGTACGCCGAGGAGCCCCGGGTGCCGCCAGAACTGTTGGCGCTCCAGAACGTCGTGCTGCTGCCGCACCTCGGCAGCGCCACGGTCGAGTCCCGCACCGCCATGGGCATGCGGGCCTACGAGAACCTGGTGGCGTGGAGCGAGGGGCGGGAGCTGCCGGACCGGGTGGGGTAGCGCGGCCCGGCAGTCTGTGCCTCACTCGGGGAAGGAAAAGACCCGCTTCCAGTCCCGCTTCATGCTGATCACGACCCAGCCGTTCTTCGTGGCCTCATCGTACAGCGCCTGCGTCAAGGCGCCTACGTGGGTGGCCGGGAGCCCGGCGGCGGGGCCGTAGGCGTACTCCCGCGTCGCGTCGTCGTGCAGGACGAGCATCGTGAGCCGCGCTCCGGTTCCGGCCTTGGTGTATTCCAGCATCTGCCGGTCGCCGTCGGAGTTGCCGAAGGCGGCCACCGGCCGCCGGCCGATCATGAGATGGATGCCCTCCGGCTTGCCGGCCTTGTCGTCGTTGAGCAGGAGCTTCGGCTCCTTGGTGAGCATCGGCTTCCCGGCCGAGTCGTACCCGAAGGTGACCGCGCCCGCGGTCCCCACCACCTGCTCCGGCGGGATGCCGTAGACCTGCTCCGAATACACTCGTACGAAATCCTGCCCGCCGCCCGTCACGATGAAGGTCTTGTAGCCATTGGCACGCAGGTACCGCAACACCTCCTGCATCGGCAGGAAGGTGAGGTCGGTGTAGGGCCGCTTCCAGCGGGGGTCCTTCGCCGAGGCGAGCCACTGCTT
>DAOMFQ010000087.1:0-9258 GCA_035429905.1 Gemmatimonadales bacterium | reverse complement strand
TCTCCATCGAAGCCATTTGTTCGGCCTGATATTCCGAGCGCAGCGCGTCCACCACCGCGTCGTTCCCCGTCGGCAGGTTCGCCATGAGGAGCGTGAACGCATCGGCGGGGTCGCCCCACTGGACCTGGAGTTCCGCCCCGAGGCGCCGGGCCGGCGGCGTGCTTCGCGTGAGCTGCCGGAGCACGTCGGCCTGCTTGTTCGCCGGCGTGCGGGCCAGCGCATTGCGCGCGGTCAGGCGGTATCCAGGATAGCGCCCCACGGCGAGGGCCCACTCGCGGGCGGCAGTCTCCCAGTCGTTCTCGGCGGCGGCCAGCAACGCCAGTTCGCCCGCGAGGACCGCGGGGTCGCCGAGCTGCTCGCGCCCGGTCAGGTAGGCCCGCCGTGCGCTGGCCGGGTCGCGTTGCGCGAGCAGGGTGTTCCCCCATTCCCGGTACGGTGCCTCGCTTCCCGGCTCCGCCCCGGCCCACCGGGCTGCCACGGCAGCCACGCTGTCGGGCCGGCCCGCCGCCGCCCAGCCTCGCATCGCCACCGAGTAGCCCGCGACGCTGCCCGGCGAAGCGGCCAGCAGGGCCTCGGCCGGCGCAGCAAGCTCCGCCTCCCGGCGCAGGGGCGTGAGCGCCCGCTCGAGCCCGAGGAGCGCCGACAGGTTGTCCGGACTCCGCCTGAGGACCTCGGCGTACGCCTCCGCCGCCCCGGCGTAGTTCCCGCGCCGCTCCTGTTCGAAGGCGCGGGTCATGGCATCTGATTGCGCGGCCAGCGGGCCAGCCAGCGCAAGCAGCGCGGCGAGCGCGAGGAACGGGCGCCTCATCGGGCCGGACTCTCGGTCAGCCGCCGGAAATAGTCGAGCACGAGCCGGCGGTCCTCGGGCGACAACTGCTGCAGCTGGTCCCAGCTCGGGATCCGGAGCTGGTTGGCGCCATCCTCCAGCTGCGCGCGAAGAGCCGGAGGCAGTCGCACCTCGCCTTCGGTGGCCGTGGTGCTCTGGCGCTCCTTCTGTTCGTCCTGCTCCTCGCCCTGCAGTGTGCGGCCGGCATCGAGCATTCGGCGGTACAGCCGCTCCTGCCGCTCCACCGTCCGGCGATCGAGCCGCCCCGACTCAAGCTGGTTGGCCAGGTCGCGGGCTTCGCCGGCCAGTTCACCCGCCCCCGCGGACTGGGTTTCGGCCCGGAGCCGCTCGAGCTGCTCCGCCAGTGCCCGCTGCTGCGCGGAGAGCTGGCGGATCTGTTCCTGCACCGCGCTGCTGCCGCCCACCATCGGCAGGAGCTGGTTGCCCTGCTGGCTCAAGGCTCCCTGCTGCTGGGCCATCTGGTTCATGCGGGCCATCGCCTCCGCCATCCCCGACCCGGAGCCCGCCCCCTCCACGTCGCCCCGGGCGCGCACCATCTGGTAGGCCGCGGCGTTGAGGGCGTCGACCGCCTCCCCCGCACGCGCGGCAGCCTCCCGCTGCCCCGGCACCGAGGTCGAGAGTGCCTCCCGCGACTCCTCCATCTGGCGGCGCGCCGCCTCGAGGGTGGCGCCGATCTGCGGCGGCACCAGGGCATTCTCCCCCGACACCTGCCGGTACTGCTCCGCCAGCTTCTCGACGCCCTCCTCCACCGCGGCTTGCTGCGCGCGGAAGGTAGCGGGCGCCTCGCCGGCCTTCAGCGCCTCCGAAATGGAGAGTTGCCGGTCGGCCAGGCGGCTCGTTTCGGCCAACATCCGGTCGATGGCCGCCACGACCTCCGCCTTCCACTCCTCCTGCATGCCTTCCCGTTGCTGGTCGAGCTGCTGCTCCATCGTTTCCAGCTGCTGCTGGGCCTGCTTGCCCTGCCGCTGCGCCGCCTGTGGCTTACCCTGCCGGGCGGCCGACGCCGCCTGCTTCATGGCGGCCGAGGCAGACTCCGCCGCGTCAGCCAGGGAATCGACCCGCGCGGACTGCCCGGGTGCATCCATGCGCTCGAGCTCCTGGGCCGCGTCGTGCAGCCCGGCCGCCAGCGAATCGGTCCGTTCGGCGAGCGCCTCCTGCTGGCCGGCGGCCTTGGCGGCATCGGCACGCGCCACTTCTTCGTTCCACCGCTGCTGTTCCGCCGCCAGGTCGCGCGCCTCCTCGGCGAGGTTGGCCATCTGGCCCTCCATCGCGGCGCGCTCGAACAGCTTCTGGCTCCGCTCGAGCGCCTCTTTCAACTGGCGCTGTGCCTCGGCGAGGTCCTGCAGCGCCTGCTGTGTGCGCGCGGCGTCGAGCTGGCTCAGTGCCTCGCGGAGTTCCTCGAGCTGCCGCCGCATTTCCGGAGTGAGCGCGCGGTCGAGCTGCTCCGCGATCTCCTGCATCCGCTGCTGGAAGTCCGGGTCGTCGATGCCGGCCTCCTCGGCGGCCTTCTGCAGGTCGGCGATTGCCTGCCGGGCCTCCTCCGCCTGCGCGACAAGCTCCTCCTGCTGCTTGGCGATGGCCTCCGCGCGCTTGGCGTCGTCGAACGACATGGTGGACTCGCCACGACGATCGGCCGCTTCTGCCGCCCGCGGCGTTTCCCGCGAGAGGTCCTCGGTTTGCCGCTGCAGCCGGCGGCTCTCGACCGCCAGCGAGTCGAGCCGTTGCCCCACCGATTCCGTGGCCACGCGTTCCGCCGCCCGGACCTCGGCCATGGTGGGGAGCCGCAGGATGTACTCGCGGGAGCGCCCGACGCGCGGCGTGGGCGCGTTGTCGGTCGCCATCGCGTAGTACCGGACGGTGTCGCCCGGCAGCAGCGCCCGGCCCTCGAGGTCGAGGGTGAACGGCACCATCAGCCGTTCGCCGGCCCCGTCCGGAATGGCGACCGGCTCGCGGCGCTCGGCGTCCGCCACGCCGAGCCGGCTGATCCGTCGGCTCACCAGGACCAGCGCCGCCAGTCCGTGATCGTCGCGTGCGTCCACCACGAGTGGCACCGTAAGGCCCAAGGGCGCGAGTGTGTCTTCGCCCGGGACGGGAATGTTCACGGTAGGCGCGCTGTCGGACACGAGGCGGACGACCAGCGTGGCCTCCTCCCCTCCGAGCGGCGTGCCGGCGGTGGTGGTCAGCGCGAGGGAATAGGCACCCGAGCGGGGCAACGCCACCCGGCCGGTGAATCGACCCTCGTCCACGCTCAGCGTATGCGAGCCGGCCGGACCGACCCACTGCGCGCTGGCCAGGGGTACGGTCGCCTCGCCCTCGATCACGAGCCGCGTGCCTTCGGGCAGCGTGATGGAATCGGGGCCGAACGAGAGGGGCTCGTCCTCGAGCCCGAGGTATTTTGGATACTGGGCCGTCGCCGACACGGCGCCGAGGAACGCAGGGACCCGCACCGCGACTCGCAGGGTGTCGGACCCGCGACCCTCGCTCGTGGCGCGGACGAAGAGGTCCGCTGTGAGCGGGCCGGACGACACCCTCGCCTCACCGGCCGAGTCGAGCGCCACTGGGCGCGACCGCCAGGTCTCCCCCGGCGCGCGCTCCCAGAGGACCGCCTCCCGGCGCCCCGCGGCCCGGATGGTCAGCGTCACCGCCCCGCCCCGGTCTACGGTGAGCGCCGAAGCCTCCAGGCGGATGTCGCCGAGGGCAAGTCCCAGCGCCTCGGCCGGATGCCAGAGCATCCGGACCGGGGCGCGGCTCGGACCGGCGCCGAGCAGTCCGACCGCACCGATGAGAATGCCCAGGCCGCCGACGCGGTTCCCTTGTCTCAGGCGCTGCGCGAGCGGTGCCACAGCGGTCGGGCCCCGCGCGGCCACGTCGGCGGCGCAGGCGCGATCGGCGGCCGCATACAGGTCGGGGCTCAGGCCCGGCGCCGCGGGGGCGAACATCCCGGTGAGCGCCCCGGTCCGCCACGCGCCTTCGGATTCGAGCCGCACGGCCAGCTCGGGGGCCCGCATCGCCCCGACGTGCCGGCGTCCGACGACCAGCACCGCCACCGCCCCAACCAAGGCCGAAAGCCAGGCCGCTGGCACCCACCAGAGCGAGTGTACCACGCCGAGCCGTGCGAGCCAGGCGGCAGCGCAGAAGACCAGCAGGAAGGCCCCGGCGGTGAGCGCGCTCCCGCCGGCGAGCGCCCCCCTCAGGAGGGGCTTCGCCAACCGGTCGAGGGCCCCGCGAGTGGCGTTCGCCGTCATTCGCCGGTACCCACCGCATAGGCGAACAGGTTGACGCCCATGCGCAGGGCGGACTCGCGCACCTCGGGGGGATCCTTGTGAACGTCCGGATCCTCCCAGCCGTCGCCGAGGTCGGACTGGTAGGTGTAGAACACGGCGAGGCGGCCATCGAGAAAGATGCCGAATCCCTGTGCAGGCTTGCCGTCGTGCTCGTGAATCTTCGGGACGCCCTTCGGGAACCGATACACGAGGTTGTAGATCGGGTGGTCGAGCGGCACCTCCACCAGGGGCCGGTCGGGAAAGAGGCGAGCGAGCTCCCGGCGCAGCGACTCGTCCATGCCGTAGTTGTCGTCGGCATGGAGAAATCCTCCCTGGAGGAGGAAGCGCCGGAGGGTGGCGAGATCGGCGTCGGTGAAGTGCACGTTGCCGTGCCCGGTCATGTAGAGATAGGGCACGTCCCAGAGTGAAGGCTCCGAGAGGGTGACCACCCGCTCGCGCGGGGCGGTCTTGAGGTCGGTGCGGTCCCGGACCGCGGCCAGCAGGTTGGGCAGGCTCGATGGGTTGGCGTACCAGTCGCCACCGCCGTCGTAATGGAGGCGCCCGATGGTCAGTCCCTCCTCGCGCTGCTGAGCGGGGAGCGACGCCGTCCCCAGGAGGGACACCGCGATGAGACTCCATCCAACGACGCCCCCCTTGAGGGGCCGGCACTCCATCACGGCAGCTCCATGACCAGGCGATACACCTCATTACGGCCCAGGCCGCTGGATTCCGTCAGCCTCCGGACGACGTCCTTCCGGCTGAGCCCTTCCGCCAGCAGCGCCGAGGCCTCGGCGCGGAGGGCAGGCGTGTCCGCGATGGGCGCCGCCTCGGTCGACGCCCCCGCGAGCAGCAGGGTGATTTCGCCCTTCGGCGGGTGCGCTTCATACCACTCGGCGAGTTCGGCGAGCGATCCGCCGCGAAGCTCCTCGTGCATCTTCGTGAGTTCCCTCGCGACCACCGCCCGGCGTTCCCCCCCACACACCGCTGCAAGGTCCTGGAGGAGCGTGACCAGCCGATTCGGCGCTTCATAGAAGACGACGGTCCACGATTCGCTCGCCGCGCGGGCCAGCTCCTCCTGACGGTCCCGCCCCTTGCGGGCCGGAAACCCCAGGAAGAGGTACCGGTCGGCCGGGAGGCCGGAGGCTGAGAGCGCGGTGGCCACCGCCGAGGCGCCCGGAATGGGGACGACAGGGCAGCCGGCCGCCCGCACCGCCGCCACCAGGCGCGCACCGGGATCGCTGACGCCAGGCGTGCCGGCGTCGGTGACCAGGGCCACCGACTGCCCCGCCTGCAGCAGCGCCAGGACCGGCTCCGCCTGCGTCGCCTCGGTGTGGGCGTGCACACTGAGCATCCGCGGCGTGGCGCCGATGTGCTGGAGCAGGGTACGGCTTCGTCGGGTGTCCTCGGCAGCCACGACGTCCACGGCCCGGAGGACTTCTCCGGCGCGGGTGGTCAGGTCTCCGAGATGTCCGAGCGGGGTGGCGACGACGTACAGCGTGCCGGGGGCTACCAGGTGAGGCTCCACGGGAAATGGGAGTAGAAACCCGCCGCCTGCAGCAGGTGGCGCTGTTCCCGCGTGGCGTCCTGGAGAATCCTGGGCCCCGAGCCGGGGGAGACGACCTCGACCTCGGTCAGCAGGGCACCGGTCCAGGCGGCCAGGTCGGCGGTCAGCTCCGCCGCCGGCGTGGCCACCATCGAGGGATCACCTCCGTTTGAAGGCAGCAGGCTCTCCAGCGACTGCCGGACAGGAAGCAGGCGGCCGGTCACCCGGTCGACCCGCCGCACGCCGTCCTCGGGGAGTTCCTGCTCGATGGCCCGTGAAATCCGAAGGAAGAGTTCCCGGTACATGCGGACCTGGGAGGGGAGCACCTGGACCGGCAGGCCCGCCGCCGGAGGCACGCCGCTGACCGAAAGGGCCGGCTGGGCGCCATCGGCGCCGGGCTGAAACAACCCTTCGATGTAGGTTGGCAGCGGAATGTTGTCGGGGCGCGCGTAGAAGAACCCGCCGCCGAACTTGCCATGGTCGAACTGGAGGTAGTTGACCCGACCGTTCGAGACGATTTCGAGCGCGCCGGTCAGCGATTCTTCCGCTACCCGCGGAAAGATCAGTTCGGGATGCTTCGAGTCCACCACCCAGGGCTCGGCCGGGGCGGCGCAGGCCTGATACATCAGTTCCAGCTGCCCCAGCGGCGCGGCGCAGTAGGAGGCCTCGCCACGTTCGGGATCCGACTTGAGCCGCCGGACGGCCTCGGCGACGGGCAGCACGCTCCGTTGCCCCGCCCCGATCCCGGCCGCCGTCACCAGCTCGCCCTTCTGGAAGAAGAGCAGGATCAGTTCGTCGGGGAGATAGCCAAGGAAATAGGCATCCACCTTGCCGTCCCGGTCGCGCTTCGCGAAGGACAGCAGGTTGTCGAGGTGGACATAGATGAGGCGGGTCCGTGCCAGCAGCGTCTCCGACGCCGGAAAGGCGACGTCGCTCAGCCGGATGGCGGAGTGGAGCAGGCGTGTGCCGCTGATGAGCATAGACCCTCGGCGGGCCGGGCCGCCCGGTGGGGCGACCCGGGACGCGGCGAACTACGCCGCGAGGTGATGCTGGATCTTCGACTCGATCGCCGGCTTCGGCACCGCGCCGATCACGGTGTCGACGTGCTTGCCATCCTTGAAGAAGAGGAGCGCCGGGATCGACCGGATGTTGAACCGCGCCGCCACCCGCTGGTGCGCATCCACGTCCAGTTTCGTGACCCGGACCTTGCCCGCATAGTCCTTCGCGAGTTGATCGAGCACCGGCGCGATAATCTGGCACGGTCCGCACCAGGTCGCCCAGAAGTCGACCAGGACAAGCCCTTTCTGCTGCTCCACATCCGCCGCGAAGCTGCTTTCCGTCACGTCGATCGTATTCTGCCCCATGGTGGTACAACCTCCCAGAGTGCGGCGGGGTGCGCGCCTCGGCGCCCCGCGGTTAAGTTTCGCCAAGTCACCTCGCAACGCCGGAGTGCCCGTGGCGGACGCCCCTCGCATTGCCCACATCGGCATCGCCGTCACCGACATCGGCGAGGCCCTTCGATTCTACCGGGACGTCCTCGGCCTGACACCCCACCCGGCCGAAACATCCGACGGCGCCACGATCGTCTCACTCCCGTTCGGCGAGTCCGAAGTGGAACTGCTCCAGCCCCGGGCGCCCGATTCCCCGATTGCCAGGTTCCTGGAGCGCCGCGGGCCCGGCATTCACCATGTCTGCTACCGGGTCGATGACCTCGACGCGGCGCTGGCCAGCGCCCGGGCCGCCGGCTATCGACTGGTGGACGAAGCCCCGCGCATCGGCGCGGGTGGATGCCGGATTGCCTTCCTGCACCCCAAGTCGACGGCCGGCATCCTGATCGAACTGACCGAGTGACCGCCGGGTCAGCTCAGAGCGGATTGCCCTGGTCGTCGCACGGCCGGGCCGGGTTGCCCGCGTTGGTCACGTCGACATTCTGGATCAACCAGACATCCTTCCACGGCCCCGCGATGAACGGCACCAGGTTCTGGCACTTGCCGCGGTAGATCCGGACGGTCACCATCACCTGCTGCGGTTGCGACACCACGTTGCCCCGCGACACCACGACGACGGAGTCGTTGGCCAGGTACTTCCGCATGATCTCGATGCGCTTCTCGTAGTCCTGGGGCTCCTTCGTCTTGGACGCCGGGCCCTTGGGACCGCCCCAGTAGTTGGCCATGAGCGTATCGTTGCCGGCCCGCGCCGCGGCCAGGAACGACTGCACGACGGCTTCCGGCGTACGATTCGCCGTGGGATTCGCGATGCCGCCGGCGCAGGCCGCGACGGTCACGAGCAGGACCGGGATCGAGCGCAAGTTCACGGGCGTTCCGCCTTGTGAGTGGGGACCGCCAGAAACGTAAACCGCGTGCGGAGTGCGAGCAATGACGCCACTCAGGCTCTACGTGAACATCGATCACGTCGCCACGGTCCGGCAGGCGCGGCGGACCGATGAACCAGATCCGGCGGCCGCCGCACGCGCCGCCCTGGCCGGCGGAGCGGATGGCATCACGGTGCACCTCCGCGAAGACCGCCGCCACATCCAGGACGCCGACGTCATTGCCCTGGCCGACTCGCTCCAGGCCCCCCTCAACTTCGAACTGGCCACCAGCGACGAGATCGTCGACCTCGCCTGCCGGCTCCGCCCCTACCAGGCCACCCTCGTCCCCGAGCGACGCGAGGAGGTCACGACCGAGGGCGGGCTCCGAGTGAGCTCGCGGGACGCGCGGCTCCGCACCGCCATCCGCCGGCTCGACGAGGCCGGCTGCCGGGTGAGCCTGTTCATCGACCCCACCCTTGATGCGATCGACGCCGCCAAGGACCTCGGCGTGCCCGCCGTCGAGCTGCACACCGGCGACTACGCCCACCGCTGGCGGGACGGGAGCGGGGCGCTCGAGCAACTGCGCCATGCCGCACGGCACGCCGCCGACCTCGGTCTCGCCGTGCACGCCGGCCACGGACTCACCTACGTGAACGTCGGCCCCGTCGCGGCGGTTCCCGACATCGAGGAGCTCAACATCGGGCACAGCATCGTGAGCCGGGCCGTCTTCGAGGGCATGGAGGCCGCGGTGCGGGAGATGCAGCGCCTCCTCACGGAGGCGCGGACCGTCTCCCGCCCCGCATCACCTTTCCCGGGAACGCCGCCCACCCTAACTTGATTCCACATGCCCAGTCCCCTCGGCCCGACTGACTTCTTCGCGCTCGAAGCCGGCGAGTATCTCGAGCGGCTTGCCCGGCTGGCTGCCACCGAAGGCGGCCCGCCTCCGGAAGAGTTCGTGCGTTACGCGCGGGCGCTCCGCGGCTCCGCGCTGATGGCCAACCAGCCGGAGATCACCCGCGCCGCCGGGGCGCTGGAAGGGGTCGCGCGCGCCTACCACCAGCGGATGCGGGCCTGGGACGCCGCGCTCGCCGAGGTCGTCGGCCAGTCGGTGGACGACCTCAAGCGCCTCGTGCGCCAGGCACGCGAGTGGACGGCGGACGACACCGCCCGCGCCGACAAGCTCTCGCAGGCGCTGGAGTCCATCAGCGGCCGCCCGCCCGAGGGGAGCCGACCGGCCGCCCGTAGCCGGGGCGAGCTCAACGCCGGCGTCCGGGCGTTCGTCGCCCGCGAAGGC
>DAOMFQ010000086.1:0-9304 GCA_035429905.1 Gemmatimonadales bacterium | reverse complement strand
GGCCGTCCGCCGGCGGCTCGCCGGCCGGCGGCCCACGGTGGCCATCGTCCTGGGCTCCGGGCTGGGCGCCCTCGCCGAGCGGCTGACCGGCGCGGTGCGGATCCCGTATTCGGAGATTCCGGGGTTCCACGTCCCGACCGTCGAAGGTCACCGCGGCGAACTGGTGGTCGGGACGCTCGCCGGGAAGACGGTCGTGGCCCAGAGCGGGCGCTTCCACCTGTACGAAGGGCATGCGGCGGACGTCGCCGCTCTGCCGGCGCGGGTCTTCGCCACGCTGGGCGCGACGGTCTTCATGGCGACCAACGCCGCGGGGGGCATCCGGCCCAGCTTCACGCCGGGCACGCTCATGCTGATCACCGACCACCTGAACTTGACGGCCCGGAACCCGTTGATCGGCCCGGTGGCGGCGGGCGAGCCGAGGTTTCCGGACATGTCGGCAGCCTACGATCCAGGGCTCCGCGCCCTGGCGCGGGAGATCGCCGGGGAGAAGGGAATCAGACTGGAGCAGGGCGTCTATGCCTGCCTGCTGGGTCCGAGCTATGAAACTCCGGCGGAGATCCGTATGCTGGCCACGCTGGGGGCGGACGCGGTGGGGATGAGCACGGTGCCGGAAGTGATCGTGGCGCGGGCGCGCGGCATGCGGTGCCTCGGCATCTCGACCATCACCAACGCTGCGGCGGGGGTGTCATCGGCCACGCTGAGTCATGCGGAAGTGATGGAAACGGCGGGGAAGGTGGGGCAGCAGCTGGGGGATTTGATCGAGGGAATTGTCGCGCGGGCGTAGGGGCGCACAGCTGTGCGCCCCTACTCCCGCGCGGGCACGCCGTGATTGAGAGGGCCCCGGCCGCCGCCGAGTCCGGGCGCCGCGGCGAGCGCGCGCTGGACGTACGCGAGGGCGTCCGATACCGCGGCGTCGAGGTCGCGGCCGAGCGCGAGTCCGGCGGTGATCGCCGCCGAGAGGGTGCAGCCAGTCCCGTGAGTGGACGTGGTCGGGATGCGCGGGTGGGAGAAGTGCCGACTCCCGCGCGCCGACACCAGGACGTCCACGAGCGCCGGCCCGGCCAGGTGCCCTCCCTTCACCAGCACCGCGTCCGCCCCCGATTCGAGAATCCGGCGGCCGGCCCGCTCCATCGACTCGACGTCGTGGATTGCGATGCCGGAGAGGAGCGCGGCTTCCTCCAGGTTCGGCGTCACAAGCGTGGCGAGGGGTAGCAGCTGCTCGAGGATCACGGCTTCGGCACCGGGGTCCAGCAGGCGATCGCCCGAGGTGGCCACCATCACCGGGTCGACGACGACCCGACGCCAGCCATAGCCCCCGATGGCGCCGGCCACCTGCCGGACGAGTGCGCTGCTCGCCAGCATGCCGGTCTTGAGGGCGGCGGGCGGAAGATCCTCGGCGAGCACGGCAAGCTGGTCCTGGACCAGCTCCGCGGGCACCTCGTGCACCGAACGCACGCCCCGGGTATTCTGCGCGGTGACCGCCACGATGACCGACGTGCCGAAGACGCCGAACTGGTGGAACGTCTTCAGGTCGGCCTGGATGCCGGCTCCGCCTCCGGAGTCGGAACCGGCGATGGTCAGCGCGATCTGCATGCTCATCCCGTGAGGAGTGCCGCCGTGGCTGGTGTCGAGACCTTGATCCGGGACCTGCGCCTGCGCCGGGGGCGTGAACGACGCGGGCTCGCGCTGGCGGAAGGCGTCCGGCTGGTCGAGGAGGCGCTCGCCGCGCGGGTGGTCATGCGCCACGCCGCGGTGTCGCCAGCGCTGGAAGCTACTCCGCGCGGGGCGGCGCTCAAAACGGCGCTGGCGGCCGCCGGCGTCCCGCTGGCTCCGATGGACGACCGGGCGCTGGCCGAACTGGCGGACACCGAACACCCGCAGGGCGTCATCGCCGTCATCGAGCCGCCAGCCTGGGATCTCGGGTCGCTCACGCCGACCGCCGGCCAGGTGGTGGTCGTGCTGGACGGCGTGCAGGACCCTGGCAACGTCGGCGCCATTGCCCGGACGGCGCTCGGGCTGGGTGCCAGCGGACTCATTGCCCTGAAGGGCACCGCCGAGTTGACCAACCCGAAGGTCCTCCGGGGCTCGATGGGGGCCCTCTTCCGGCTCCCGTCGGTGTCGACCACCGATGAAGCCTGCCTCGCATGGGCGCAACGAGTCGGCGCCGCGCTCTGGATCACCGACAGCGCCGGCGAGCGGCCGGGCGGCCAGCGCCTGACGGCGCCAGTGGCCCTGGTGCTCGGCAACGAGGGCGCGGGCGTCCGGCAGGACCTCGAGCGCGTGGCCACCCGGCGACTCGCCATCCCGCTCGCGGCCGGGGTGGAGTCGCTCAACGTGGCGGTGGCGGCAGGAATCCTCCTCTACGAGGTGCTGCGTGACCGATGAACTCCTCGTCGTGACGATCGCGGGGGTGCTGGGCCTGCTGGTCGGCAGCTTCCTCAACGTCTGTATCGTGCGGCTGCCTGCCAACCAGTCAGTGGTGCGCCCGCGTTCGCGCTGCCCCCGCTGCGAGAAGCCGATCTCGTGGTACGACAACATTCCCGTGGTCTCCTGGCTGCTGCTTCGCGGAAAATGCCGCGGATGCGGGCTGCCGATTTCCCCGATGTACCCCGCTGTGGAACTCCTCACCGGCGCCATCTGGGCCTTGATGGCCTGGCGGTATCCGCTCGACCCGGAGGCGCTGCGTGGCGCGCTCTTCTTCACCATCCTGCTGGGCATCGCGCTGACCGACATCCGCGAATACATCATCCCCGACGAATTCAACTTCGTGGGCCTCGCCATCGGGCTGCTGTTCGGCTTGGCGGGTGGCCTGCCCACGCTGCTGCCTGCACTCATCGGCGCGGTTACCGGGTTCGGGCTCCTCTGGGCGATCGGGTTCGGCGGGAGCCTCCTGCTGAAGAAGGAGGCGATGGGCGGGGGCGACATCAAGATGATGGCGATGGTGGGGGCGTTCATCGGGTGGCAGGGGGTCCTGCTGACCATCTTCCTGGGGTCACTGCTCGGCACCATCATCTTCCTGCCGCTCAACCTGATCGGGCCCAGGCGGGAGGTGCCCTTCGGGGTCTTTCTCTCCATCGGGGCGGCCGCCGCCTGGTTGGTGGGCACCACGATGATCGCATGGTACCGCGCCTACATCGGGCTGTAGCGGGCGGGCTCGTCGCGGCCGCCGCGCTGGCCGGCTGCCGGGGCGAAGCGCCGGGCCGCGAGCAGGACCCCATCGGTCGCCTGGTGGACAGCCTCCGCCCGGAAGTGGAGCGAACCGTCGGCCTCCCCTTCAAGTCGCCGCCGCGCTACGCCGTGCGCTCGCGCGCGCAGGTGACGGCGTACCTGGGGGCCAAGCTCGCCGAGGAGCTCCCGCCGGCGCGGCTCACCGCGATGCACGATGTTTACCGCCTGCTGGGCGAGGTGCCCGACAGCCTCGACATCCGGCGCCTGCTCACGGCGCTGTACCAGGAGCAGGTGGCCGGATTCTTCGACCCTGATTCCGGCACGCTCTTCGTGTTCGAGGGCAGCGACGTCGAGTCGCCGCAGTTCAAGTTCGTGCTCGCGCACGAGATGGTCCACGCCCTCCAGAGCGACTACCTCCCGCTCGATTCGATCATGCACCAGCGGTTCGACTCCGATCGGCTCTCGGCCGCGCAGGCCGTGCTCGAGGGACAGGCAACGCTGGCGTCGATGACGATGATGGCGCCCGGGCAGGACCTGCTGGCCGACGACGCCATCTGGGAGACCTTTCGCGAACAGCTCGTGACCGCGCGCGGGTCGATGAAGGTCTTCGCCGAGACGCCCCGGGTGCTGCAGGAAGGGCTGATCTTCCCGTACCTTGCCGGCGCAGAGTTCGTGCGCTGGTACGAGCGGAACAGGCCCGACTCCGCGCCGCCGTACGGCCGTGCCCTCCCTGTCTCGACCGAGCAGGTGCTCCACCCCTCGCGCTACGCACGGGGCGATGCGCCGCTCGGGGTGACAATCGACACCGTCGGCGCGGGCCCTGGGGAAACCGACGTGCTCGGGGAGATGGGGATCGCGGTGCTGTCGGCAGACCTCGCCGGTGACGAAATCGTCAGTACGACCGTCCCGATCGGCTGGGGTGGAGACCGCTACCGGTTGTATTCGACCCCGGCAGGCCCCGCCCTGGTGTGGATGACGGCCTGGGACGACCAACGCTCGGCGGACCGCTTCCTGGCCAAGGCCGGGGCCCGGCTCGCCGCGCGGCCGCGCGCCGGGTATCGCACCACCGTGACCCCGCAGTCCGTGCAGGGGCACCCCGGGGTCCGCGTGGTCATTGCGCCCACAGGGTGGGCGGGCTGGGAGGGGCTCCGCTAGTTCAACCGGAGCCTGGCCCCGGCCCGCTGGCGCTCCCGCTCGACGTCGGCCAGCGCCCGGGACGACATCGCCGCGATTTCCATGACCCGCGCCAGAAACGCCAACCCCAGCGTCAGTTCTTCGTCCGTCAGGCGCCGTGCAGCGGCCGTGGCGTGACGCGGACCCCGCCCCACCGCCTCCGCCAGGCCGTCCGCCACCTGCGCGGCCTTCTCGATGTCCTGCTCGAGTTCCCGTGGTTCCGGCAATGGCCCCATCTCATCTCCCCTGGTCTTGAGTCGCACGGGCGACCGACGTCGTCCGTGGGCCCACGATAGGTCCCGGCCCTGCCGTCGTGTCATCATGCCAGCGCCAACCGGCGCATCGCTCGGCTCCGGAGCCCGCCCTCCGGCCCATCTGGCCGCCGGCTCGGGAGTGGCCCCGGGGCCCTTCAGACCGTTTCAGGCTTCAGAATTGCAGAATAGGGACCGGAAGACCCACCCCCGGGGGGCCCTAAACCCAGTCGCCCGGGCGGGTTGGCCGCGCAAATACCCGAAGACGATGATCAGGATGCCAGAGACTTGCTGAGCCGATGACGACCGCCGCCGTCCGACCCCCGCAGTCCGACCGGGGGGCGTGGAGGAAGACTCTCCCGCCCGTCGGGCCCGCGGCATTCCTGACGGCCATGTACGGCTTGGCCTACCTGTTCTGGGAACGATCCGGCCTCGGCAGTCCGGCGCTCCGCGAGTTCGTGGGGAACGCCGGGTTCATGCCGCTGAATCTGACGCTGACCGTCTACTGCTTCCTCGCCTCCACTCGACAGGTGCTCGACCCGGGAGTCCGCCGGGCCCTGCGCATTCTGGGCATCGGGTCGGTGTCGGTCCTGATCGGTAACTTCATTTCGACCTATTACGTGCTGGTGCGGCACGTGAGCCCCCCGGTCAGCTGGGCCGACCTGTTCTACCTCGGTGACAGCGCGCTGCTGCTGGCCGCGCTCCTCGCCTTCCCCCTCTCCCGCCGGATCCACCTGGAAACCTGGAAGTTCGCGCTGGACGCGGCGATGGTGCTGGTCGGCGGTGGCGTCACGATCTGGTATTTCGCGGTCCGGCCCGGGGCTCCCGGCATCCCGGACCAGATCGGGGCGGCCGTCCTCACCTTCGCCTACCCGCTGGCGAGCATCCTGGTGCTGGTCGGCATCACCTCGGTGCTCCTCCGCGGCCCGGTGGACCGAAACCGCTGGGCCTTCGCCCTGCTCGTGGCCGGCGTACTGCTGAGCGTCATCGGCGATCTGGCGCTCGGGCTGGTCCGCATCGAGACCGGCGAGCGCGGCGCCAGCCTGGTCGACGCCGTCTACCTGATGGTGTACCTGTTGATGATTGCGAGCGTCGAGCTGTACTACCGGCGCCCGCTGCCGCGGACCGCCGAAACGGAACAATTCCAGCCCCGCTCCCAGCCGTTGAGTCCCCTGCCGTACGGCGCCGTGGCTGTCACCTTCGGGCTGCTGCTCATCGAGGCCTTCCGGCCCGGCCGCCAGCCGGTGACCCAGCTGGCCGTCGGCGCGGTGGTCATTACGCTCCTCGTTGTCTTCCGGCAGCTCCTCGCGGTGCGCCAGAACGTCCGGCTCCTGGCCGAGACCGCGGCCCGCCACAACGAAGCCCGCTTCCGCTCCCTGGTGCAGCACTCGTCGGACGTGATCCTCGTGGTCGAGTCCGACGGGACGATCCGGTTCGTGAGCCCCTCGGCGGCCCGGGTGCTACGCTACGATCCGGAGCGACTCCTGGGCCTCGCGGTGCACTCGCTGCTCGTGGTGGAGGACCGGGAGCGGGCCGTGGCGTTCCTCCGCGACACCTGCCTTGCGACGAACCTCCCGGCCCCGATCGAGTGGGGGTTCCGCCAGCCCGACGGGTCGGCGCTCCAGACCGAGACCATCGCGACCAACCTGATCGAGGATCCCACCGTTCGCGGCATCGTGCTCAACATCCGCGACGTCAGCGAGCGCAAGCGCCTCGAGCAGGAGTTGCTGCACCAGGCCTTCCACGACTCGCTCACCGGCCTCGCCAACCGCGCGCTGTTCCGCGACCGGGTCAGCCACGCGCTGGCGCTCGCGCGCCGGCAGGGTCGTGACATCACGGTGCTGTTCCTCGACCTCGACGACTTCAAGAAGGTGAACGACAGCCTTGGGCACGCCGAAGGCGACCGGCTCCTCGTGGCCGCGGCCGAGCGGTTCCTCGCCTGCGGGCGGGCCACGGACACGGTGGCGCGGCTTGGCGGCGACGAGTTCGGCATCCTGATCGAAGACGTCCGGGGCAATGAGGGGTCGGCGGTGCTGGTCGAGCGGCTCACCGAGGCCATGCACGCGCCCTTCCACCTCGGCCACAACGAGGTCCACGTGACGGCCAGCTTCGGGATTGCGACGGCCGCCGGGGAGGAAACCGCCGACGACCTGCTCCGGAACGCCGACCTCGCGATGTACACGGCCAAGCGGCAGGGCAAGGGCCGCTTCGCCACCTACGAATCCCGCATGGTGGCCGACGTGCGTCAGCGCCTCGAGATGGAGGCGGCGCTTCGGACCGCCATCGAGCGCGAGGAGCTGGTCCTGCACTACCAGCCGATGATGCACATGCGGACCGGCAAGGTCTTCGGCTTCGAGGCGCTGGTCCGCTGGAATCACCCCCGGTTCGGGCACCTGCTGCCCCAGCATTTCGTGCCGCTCGCCGAAGAGACCGGTCTCATCGTCCGCCTCGGCGGGTGGGTGCTTCGCGAGGCCTGTGCGCAGATGCAGCGGTGGCACCAGGCGTATCCCGAAGCGCGCTGGACCATGAGTGTCAATCTCTCGGGGCGGCAGTTGCAGGAACCCGACCTGGTCCACGAGACCCGGGCCGCCCTTGCCATGACGGGCATCGATCCCGCTTCGCTGGTGCTGGAGATCACCGAGAGCGTCCTCATGCAGCAGGCCGATTCCGCGCTGCAGCAACTGCGGGCCATGAAGGGCCTGGGCGTGGGTCTCGCCATCGACGACTTCGGGACGGGGTATTCGTCGCTCAGCTACCTGCAGCGGTTCCCGATCGACATCCTGAAGATCGCCAAGCCGTTCATTGATGACGTCGGAGCCGGCGTGGAAAAATCGGCGCTCGCCCGCGCCATCATCGGGCTGGGGGACACCCTCAAGCTCAAGACGATCGCCGAGGGCGTCGAGATCGCGGAGCAGCGGGCGGCCCTCCTCATGCTGGGTTGTGAGCTGGGGCAGGGGTACTTCTTCTCGCCGGCGTTGCCGGCGGTGGGGGTTGAACGGATGTTGGCTGAAGGGCGGGGAAGCGGGGAAGCGGGGAGGTGGAACGACCAGGCCGGCCTTTCGGTTCCGGAGGGCACCGCGAGCCTGAAATGATTCGGCCGGCGCGATCTTGGGCCTGAATCTCCCGTCGTCGCCCCTAATTTTCAGTGATGGCCTTACCCGCCCCTCCCTCAAGAAGCACGCGACCCCGGCACGAGAGCCTGCAGGCGTGGCAAGCCGCCAAGGAGCTGGTGCTCCTCACCTATCGGGTCACCGGGACGTGGCCTCCCGACGAACGATTCGGGCTGGTCTCTCAAGCTCGTCGAGCGGCGATTTCCGTCGCGGCCAACATTGCGGAAGGTGCTGCGAAGCGCGGTCCGCGTGAATTTCGCAGATTCCTCGATATGGCGCTCGGGTCTTTGGCGGAACTGCACGTGTATCTCGTTCTTACCAAAGAACTTGGGATCTTGGCGCCCGGCCCTTGGGGTGAACTCGAGGCGCTCCGGGACCACACGGGTCGCCTCGTCTGGGGATTGTGCCGAGCGGTCGACGGACCGACCCCGGCCAAGCCTGGAGCAACGTCGCGCCGCGCCCGGTGACCTACTCCGCACTGGCTACCTCCCCGCCTCCCCGCCTCCCCGCCCATTGCCCTAAGCCCCTGACCCGCTTACGTTTCAGGGCTTATGTTCGACGAGCTTTCTTCCAAACTCTCCGACACCCTCAGGCGCCTCGCGGGTCGGGGAGTCCTGACGGAGGAAGCCGTCAAGGAGGGGCTCCGCGAGGTTCGGCGGGTCCTCCTCGAAGCCGACGTGAGCTTCGACCTGACGCGCGAATTCCTGGAGCGGGTGCAGGCGCGCGCGGTCGGTACCGAGGCGCTGAAGGCGGTACGCCCCGGCCAGCAGGTCGTCAAGATCGTCTACGACGAACTGGTGGCGCTGCTCGGCGAGAAACAGGCGCCGATCGCGTTCGCGTCGGTGCCGCCGACGGTCATCCTGCTGGTCGGGCTGCAGGGCTCGGGCAAGACGACCACTGCGGGCAAGCTGGCGCGCCGGCTCAAGCTGGAGCAGAAGGCACCGTTCCTGGTGGCGGCCGACGTGTACCGGCCCGCGGCGGTGGACCAGTTGGTCACAGTGGCGGGGCAGGCGGGTGTGGGCGTGCACGCCGAGCCCGGGGTCACCGACGTGGTCGGGATCGTGCGGCGCGGCATCGAGGCAGCCGGCAAGGCCCGGGCGCGCACGGTGCTGGTGGACACCGCGGGTCGGCTGCAGATCGATGCCGACATGATGGCGGAGCTCTCCCGGCTCAAGGCCGCGGTGCGGCCCCACGAAATTCTCCTGGTGGCCGACGGCATGACCGGCCAGGACGCCGTGCGGATCGCCGGCGGATTCCACGAGGCGCTGGGCATCACCGGCGTGATCCTCACCAAGATGGACGGCGACGCCCGCGGGGGCGCGGCCCTCTCCATCTATGGGGTCACCCGGGCGCCGATCAAGTACGTCGGCGTGGGCGAAAAACTCGACGCGCTGGAGCCGTTCATCCCGGAGCGGATGGCCGGCCGGATCCTCCAGCAGGGCGACATCCTCAGCCTGGTCGAGAAGGCCCAGTCGTCGCTCGACGAAGCGGAATCCTCGCGGCTGGCCAAGAAGGCGGTCTCCAAGCGGGGCATGGACCTGCAGGATTTCCTGTCGGCCATGCGGCAAATGCAGAAGCTGGGGCCGCTCAAGAACGTGCTGG
>DAOMFQ010000085.1:0-9326 GCA_035429905.1 Gemmatimonadales bacterium | reverse complement strand
CCGCTCGACGTCGGGCACGTGCTGGCCTACTTCGTGGCGCACGAGGGCCACCACCGTGGCCAGATCGTGATGATCGCCCAGCAGCTCGGCCATCGGCTCCCGGTGGAAGTGACGGGTGGGCTCTGGCAGTGGACCGCGCGTGTCCGGGAATGGACACGCGCACGTTGATGCGGAAACTCTTCCGTGCGCTCCTGGTCCCCCTCCCTGCCGCGTTCCCCGACACGGCGGGCGCCGTGCTGATGGTGTGGTACCCGGGCCAGGAAGGTGGCAACGCGGTGGTCACCGTTCTCCTCGGCGACGACCACGCCGACCTCCCGGGCCGGCCGCGCTTCCCGTTCGGGTTCGGGTGGTCCTACACCTGGTTCACCCGCGACAGCCTCGTGATCACACCGGCGGCCGTCGCGCGACATCCGCCTCCGCGGCACGCTCGAGACCCGCTGAGGCCACCGCAGAGCTTCGTGCCTGTTGGCGAACTTGTCCCTCAACCAAGGAGGCTGTGGTGTCGCGTTGCCGTGCACTCCTCGTCGCCGCGTTGCTCGCCGCCTGTAGCCGGGAGCACCCAGCCAGCCCCCCAGTCGTGGGCGAAGGCCGGTTGGCCGTCCCTGGCGGCTCCATCTGGTACAAGGTGTCTGGCACCGGTGCGGGCACGCCTCTCGTCCTGCTGCACGGCGGCCCAGGATTCCCGAGCTACTATCTCAAGCCGTTCGAAGCGCTGGGCGACGACCGTCCCGTGATCCGATACGACCAGCTCGGCGCGGGCAAGTCGGGCGCCACGACCGACACCACTCTCTTCACCATTCCGCATTTCGTCGCGGAACTCGACTCCCTTCGCATCGCCCTCGGTGTGTCGCGGTGGGACGTCCTTGGGCATTCGTGGGGCTCCATCCTGGCCGTGGAGTACTACCGCGCCCATCCCGACCGGGTGCGTGCGCTGGTGCTGGCCAGCCCCGTCCTCGACATCCCGGCATTCGAGCAGCGCGCCCGGTCCCTCGTCTTCACCCTGTCCGATTCCGCCCAGCAGGCCATTGCCGCGGCTGAGACGAACGGTGACTACGCCTCCTCCGGCTACCAGGCTGCCATGAACGAGTTCTACGGACTGTACGTCTGGCGGCGGCCGCAGCAGCCCGACCTCGACAGCGCCATGGCCCAATTCAACCAGGCCGTCTACACCTACATGCAGGGGCCCAGCGAGTTCACCATCACCGGCACGCTCAAGGGGTGGACCGCACTCCCCTGGCTGGGAACGATTGCCGCGCCCACACTCTTCACCGTCGGCGAGTTCGACGAGGTGGGCCCCGAGCTGGTGCGCCAGCACGCGTCGCTTGTCCCTGGCGCACGATATGAACTCCTGGCCGGCTCGGCGCACCTGACGCCGTGGGACGCGCGCGAAGACAATGTCCGTGCGGTTCGGGAATTCCTGCGGGGCGTGGACTCGACGCCCAGTGCACCGTCGCACTGATTCGCACGGGCGGAGGGAGGGCAGGGCCATGAGCCACATTCTGGTCGTCGGGGCAACCGGTCAACTGGGCACCGCCGTGGTGCGACAACTGGTGGCGCGCGGGCGGCGGGTGCGGGCACTCGTGCGCCCATCGTCCGATCACGCCCACCTGCGCATCTCCGGCGTGGAATTGGCAGTCGGTGACCTCCGCGACCGCGCGAGCCTGGACCGGGCCTGCCATGGGGCCACCGAGGTGATCGCGACCGCAAACGCCGTGATTCCGCGCGGACGGGCAAGCTTCGAGGCCGTCGAGGGCCAGGGCTATGCCAACCTGATCGCCGCCTGTCAGGTGTCCGGTGTCCGCCGCGTCGTCTTCATGTCGGTGCCGGTCACGCCACACGACGACCAGGTCCCCACCTTCCGCCTGAAGCGGCGAATCGAGGGGCAATTGCAGGCATCCGGCCTCCCGTACACCATCGTCCGCGGGTCGCTCTTCATGGACGACTGGCTGGCCCTGATCGGCAGCTCGATCCCGCTTCGCGGGGCGGAGGCCGCCACCCTGCGCCGCCCGTTCTGGTTTTCGCGCCTCTTCCTCGGCGCGGTCGGCCGCCTGGTCGAGGGCCACGGGATCGCGTTGGTGCCAGGCTCCGGGCGGGCGCGGCATGCCTTCGTGGCGCTGGAGGACGTCGCATCATTCCTTGCGGGGGCGGTTGGCCTCCCCTCGACCCGGGATACCATCCTCGAAGTCGGTGGACCCGAGATCCTCTCGTGGGACGAGGCGGTGGCCGTCTTCGCCCGGGTGCTGGGTCGCCCAGTGCGTGCCGTGCACGCCCCCGCTCGGGTGTTCCGGTTGCAACAGCGCCTGCTCCAGCCCTTCTCGCCGCAGGCCGGCAACCTCATGGGCATGAATTGGCTTGTGGCCTCGTCGGACTCGGCGTACGAGATGGAGGCCTTGAGGCGGGAATTCGGGATCTCCCTGACGAGCGTGGAGCAGTTCCTCCGGAACAAGCTCCGGCTCCCTGACGAGAGCTAGGGGGAGTCGTGCGGCACTCCTGGAGTCCGCCGATGCGACGACGAGGCTTTGCCGCGGCCGGCTTGGCCGGTGCCGACGCCCGCGCAGCTCCAATGGGAGCGCGACGTGCCGACGCTCATCCTTCATTTGGGCGTCCACACCTTCACCGACCGTGATTGGGGTGATGGTACCGAGTGTCCATCCATCTTCCAGCCGACTGCCTTGGACGCCCGGCAGTGGGTGCGGGCGGCGGCGCCGTCATCGCGATGCTGCAGCACGGCGACCCCGACGGCACGGCCTGGCGTCCTGGCGAGGCCGACGTGTCGATCCGGTCGGGATGGTTTTTGGCACCCGGCGGGGGACGCCCGGGTGCGCTCGGTGGACGACCTGATGGAGCTGTACTTCCGTTCGGTGTGGCAGAGCTCGAAGCTCCTGCTCGACGTGCCTCCGAGGCAGGACGTTGTGATCCACCCGACCGCTGCTGACGGTTCCGGTGCGGCCGTTCGCCTAGGAGGATTCTCCATCGCCACCGACGACCGACTTGAACACCTCCGGCGCCTCGCCTATTGGCTGGACGAAGGCGTCCCCCTGCCGGGCACCCGCTACCGGATCGGGTTGGATCCGATCCTCGGCCTGGTGCCCGGCGTGGGTGATGCGACCGGGGCGGTCATGGCGGTCGCCATCCTGGCGGAGGCGGGTCGGCGCGGGACGTCGCGGCTCACGCTCACCCGGATCGCCGCCAATATCGCACTCGACGCGCTCCTGGGCGCCGTGCCGGTCTTCGGCGACGCCTTCGACGCCATCTGGAAGGCCAATCTTCGCAACGTGGCGCTGCTCGAGCAGCACGCCGCGAATCCCACCGCCGCGCGCAAGTCCGATCGCCGCTTCTTCGTCCTGCTGACCGGCTCCCTCTTCCTGTTTTGCGCCGCCCTCGTGGCCGGTGGCCTCCTCCTCACCGCACTGCTGGTTCGGCTCGTGGCGGCGCAGTGGGCGCACTGATGGGAGGGACACCCACGTGACCCGACGGACCCTCCTCCGCTGCGGCATCCTGGCACCACTCCTGTACGGCCTGGCCGACGCCCTCGCCGGCGCGCGGTGGGCCGAGTACAGTTTCCGCGACCAGACCATCAGCGAACTGGGCGCGCTCGGCGCGCCGTCGCGGCCGCTCTTTGCGGCCCTGCTGGTCCTGACCTATGTTCTGCTCGTCGCCTTCGGCGTGGGGGTGCGGCGGTCGGCCGGCCCCCGGCACGGCGTTCGGGCTGCCGGCGGCTTCATCGTCGGGTTCGGCGCCCTGGCGCTCACGGTGGGCCAGTTGGCTTCGATGCGTCCCCGCGGCACCGAGCAAGGGCTGAGCGGAGCGCTCCACCTCGTCGAGGGCGGAGTGGCCATGGTCCTGGTGCTCGCTGCGATGGGATTGGCCGCGAGCGCCCTCGGCGGGCGGTTTCGACGCTACACGATCGCCACGATCATCGTGATGCTGGCGTTCGGGGCGTGGAGCGCCACGGACGCGCCCCGGATTGAGGCGGGCCTCCCGACACCGTGGGTCGGCGTCCGCGAGCGAATCTTCTGGTACGCGTACCAGGCGTGGTTCCTCGTCCTCTCGGTCGTCCTCCTTCGTGAGGGGGACCGACCGATGGAAATCCAGCCAACTGAACCCCGCCGGAAGGGGCACCCATGAATGGCCTGATCGTCATGATCTCCATCACGGTGCTGAGCATTGGCGTCACGGGCATCATCGCGTCGAGCATCCTCAAGATGCAGCGCATGCGCCTGGAGGAGGCCAAGCTCCGCTCGGGCGATCCTGCCGACGTGCGCGAGCTCGCCGAACAGGTGACGTCGCTCCAGCACGACATGACCGAACTGCAGGAGCGGGTGGACTTCGCCGAGCGCATGCTCGCGCAGGCCCGGGAGGCTCCCGCCCTGCCCCCGGCGCCAACCCGGCCACTGCCCTGAAGGAGGACTCATGAAGACGTACGCGCAGATTTCCGGGGCGTTCTTCTGCCTGCTCGCGGCGGTCCAGCTCACACGCGCCGTGCTGGGGTGGCCGGTGCTGGTCGATGACGTGAGCATCCCCGTCTGGGCGTCGGCGTGCGCGTTCGTCGTCGCCTCTGCGCTCGCGGCGTGGGCTTTCCGCACGGCCCGACACGCCACACCGTGAAGGTCCGTCCAGTTGGAATCGCGGTCGGGCTGACCCTGCTGGCTCTCGTCACCCCGCTCTCGGCGCAGCGCCAGTCAGGCCCCCTGGTCGGTACCTGGCGGGTCGTCCGCTTCTGCGACCAGGACTCCGCGGGCGTCGTCTCTGAGCCGTTGGGCCCCGCGCCGGCGGGCTACTTCGTCTACGCGCCGACCGGCCAGCTTTCCATCCAGGCGATGCGCACTCCGCCCGCCGGGCCCTTGGCCGGCGGACCGGTTCGCCTCGATTCGCTGAGTGACCTCCGCCCCTACTACTTCGGATACTTCGGCACCTACACCATCACGTCTGACTCCACCGTGGTGCATCACGTCGAGGGGGGAACACTGCCGAATTACATCGGTACCGATCAGCGCCGCGGGTATCGGATTCGCGGCGACACCCTCTCGATTGGTGACCCACCCTTTCCTTGTCGGGTACTCATCCGCGTCGAGTAGATGCCGTCTATCCCCACACCTCACGGAGCACGCACAGATGAACCTGTATTCCCGCAGCATCGCGCAACGCAGCATCACGTCGGTCATGGCCACGCTCGGCGCGGCCGCGCTCGTCCTCTCGGCCGCCTGCGCCCCGGCGGCGGCACCGGTCGACACCGCCGCGCTCGCCGCCCACCTGACGGAGCTCGATGACGCCTGGTCGGCGGCAGCCGCCACGCGGAACGCGGACTCGGTGGCCTCCTTCTACACCACGGACGCCGTCGCGTACCCGCCGAACATGCCCGTCGCCGTGGGCCGGGCCGCCGCGCGCGAGGTCTGGGCCGCGGGATTCGTCGACTCGACGTACGCCATTTCCTGGAAGACCACGACGGCTCGCGTGGCGGCGAGCGGCGACATGGGCTTCACCGCCGGCACCTACCAGGAGTCCTATCGGGGCGCCGACGGCAATCCGGTCACGATGACGGGGAAGTACCTGTGCGTCTGGGCCAAGCAGGCGGATGGCAGCTGGAAGGCCACCAACGACATGTGGAACTCCGATTCCAAGTCGTGACGGCGTGACCAAGGGCTCCATTCAGCGCGCCACCCTCGAGCGGGCCGCGGAGCTCGCGGTCGGGTACCTCGGCTCGCTCGACACCGCGCCGGTGAACGCCACCACGTCGCTCGCCGAGTTGCGGCGCCGCTTCGCGCGCCCCCTGCCCGACGAGGGCGTGGCCCCGCTTACCATCATCGAGGAGCTCGCGCGCGACGCGGACGGCGGCCTCATCGGCAACGCGGGGGGCCGGTTCTATGGCTGGGTCATCGGCGCGGGCCTGCCTTCCGCCCTCGCCGCCGACTGGCTCACGGCCACGTGGGACCAGAACGCCGGCCTCTACGCCTGCGGCCCCGCCGCGGCCGTGGTCGAGGAGGTCTGCGGAACCTGGCTCAAGGACGTGCTCGGCCTGCCGGCGTCGGCCTCCTTCGCCCTGGTCACCGGCTGCCAGATGGCCCATGTGACCTGCCTGGCCGCGGCGCGGCACGCCGTCCTCGCGCGGAAAGGGTGGGACGTCAACCGCGACGGCCTCGCCGGTGCGCCCGCCGTCCGCATCCTGACCTCGAGCGAGGTGCACGGCACCACAACGCGTGCCGCCAAGCTGCTCGGCATCGGCACCGCGAACATGGTGGTCCTGCCGAGCGACGCCTCGCTGCAGCTCACGCCCGCGGCGCTGCGCGAGGCGCTCGCCCGTGAGGCCGATCGGCCCACGATCGTGGTGCTCCAGGCGGGCGACGTCAACTGCGGCGCGTTCGATTCCTTCCCCGAGCTCATTGCCCTGGCGCATGAGGCCGGCGCCTGGGTGCACATCGACGGCGCCATGGGGCTCTGGTGCAACGCGGTCCCTGAGCTCCGGCACCTGCTCACGGGCGCCGAGCGGGCGGATTCCTGGGCCACCGACGGGCACAAGTGGCTCAACGTCCCGTACGATTGCGGCTACGCCTTCGTGGCGCACCCGGAGCACCACCGCGCCGCCATGGAGCACCGGGCCAGCTACCTCGTCCACGGGGACGAGGCACGGGACCAGCTCGACTGGACCCCGGATCACTCGCGCCGCGCGCGCGGCTTCGCCACCTGGGCGGCGCTGCGGGAGCTCGGGCGCACCGGCCTGGCGGATCTCGTTCAGCGCTGCTGCCGGCACGCGCGCGACATCGTGAGCCGCATCGGCGCGCTGCCGAACGCCCGGGTCATCTGGCTCCCGATCATCAACCAGGGGCTGGTGCGGTTCTACGACGCCCGGCCCGGGGCCACCGAGCAGGACCACGACCGCCGTACGGACGAAGTGATGGCCGCCATCAACGCCACCGGGGAGGCCTTCTTTTCGGGCACCACCTGGCGGAGCCAGCGCTGCATGCGGGTGTCGGTCTCCAGCTGGCGCACGACCGCCAGTGACGTGGACCGCGCGGTGGCGGCGGCGGAGCGTTCGTTGCAGGGGAGCTGAGCGGATGGACACGCGCATGCTGGGGACAAGCGGCCTCGAGGTCTCCGCGCTCGGCTTCGGGTGCATGGGCATGAGCTACGGCTATGGGCCCCCGGGCGACCGGCAGGAGATGATCGCGCTGACCCGCTCCGCCGTCGAGCGCGGGGTCACCTTCTTCGACACCGCCGAGGTGTACGGCCCGTTCGTGAACGAGGAGCTGGTTGGCGAGGCACTCGAGCCGTTTCGCGGGCGCGTGGTGATCGCCACCAAGTTCGGGTTTGGGCCTGACCCAAACGGCGGGACTCGCTGGAGCGCCCTGGACAGCCGGCCGGAGCACATCAAGGCGGTCGCCGAGGCCTCGCTCAAGCGGCTCCGGGTCGAGGCCATCGACCTCTTCTACCAGCACCGGGTGGACCCGGCCGTCCCCATCGAGGAAGTGGCCGGCGCGGTCAAGGAGCTGATCCGGGCCGGCAAGGTCCGGCACTTCGGCCTGTCGGAGGCGGGTGCCCAGACCATCCGCCGCGCCCATGCGGTCCAGCCGGTCACCGCCGTGCAGAGCGAATACTCCCTGTTCTGGCGGCGCCCGGAGACAGACCTCCTGCCGACCCTCGAGGAGCTCGGCATCGGCTTCGTCCCGTTCAGCCCCCTTGGCCGGGGGTTCCTGACGGGCAAGATCGACGAGACGACCACCTTCGACAGCTCCGACTTCCGCAACGTCCTCCCCCGCTTCGCGCCGGAAAACCGCAAGGCGAACCAGGCACTGGTCGACCTGCTGGGCACCATTGCCGCCCGCAAGCAGGCCACGCCGGCGCAGATTGCGCTCGCCTGGATCCTGGCGCAGAAGCCCTGGATCGTGCCCATCCCGGGGACCACCAAGCCGCACCGCCTGGAGGAGAACATCGGCGCAGCTGCCGTCAACCTCACCGCGGCCGATCTTCGGGACATCGAGGGTGCCCTGGCGACGATCACCCTCCAGGGGGCGCGGTACCCCGAGCACCTGGAGCGCCAGACCGGGCGCTGAGACTCCCCTCCAACCTCGAGCATCCCGAATGCCCCTGCCCCAAGCGCTCGACCCGATCGACGTGCGAATCACCGGCTGGATGGCCCGCCACGGCGTGACGCTCACGCGCCTCGCCCTCGGCGTCGTCTTCCTCTGGTTCGGCGCCATCAAGTTCGTGCCCGGCTGGAGCCCGGCGGCCGACCTGGCCACCCGGACCATCAGCACCCTCTCCTTCGGGATGGTGCCGCCCTCCGTCAGCCTGCCCCTCCTGGCCGCCTGGGAGTCGCTCATCGGGCTCGGGCTCCTGAGCGGCCGCTACCTCCGCACCACCCTGCTGCTCCTCTTCGTGCAGATGCCGGGAACGCTGATGCCGCTGTTCCTCTTCCCGAGCGAGACGTTCCGGGCCTTCCCCTATGCGCCGACGCTCGAAGGCCAGTACATCATCAAGAACCTGGTGCTCGTCGGTGCCGCGATCGTCATCGGGGCCACGGTGCGCGGCGACACGAGGACCCCGCCGCCATGAAGGCTTCGGTCTTTGTCGGCACCAGCCTGGACGGGTTCATTGCCCGCCCCGACGGGGCGTTCGATTTCCTGCCGACCGACGGCGGGGAGCCTCACGGTTACGAGGAGTTCATGGCGACGGTGGACGCCCTGGTCATGGGCCGGAAGACGTACGAGACGGTGCTGGGCTTCCACGCCTGGCCGTATGGCGACAGGCCGGTGATCGTACTCAGCTCGCGACCGCTCGCACCGGCCCCGCCGGGCGCGTCGGTGGAACGGATGTCGGGGAATCCGGCCGACATCGTGGCCCAACTAGCGGCCCGGGGCATCGGTCATATATATGTGGATGGCGGGATGACCATTCAACGGTTCCTGGCGGCGGGGCTCATTCAGCGGGTGATCATCACCCGGGTGCCGGTCCTCATCGGCGTCGGGATCAGCCTCTTCGGCGCCTTGCCACACGACGTCATCCTGACGCATGTTGCGACACGCCAGTTCGCCAGCGGCCTGGTCCAAAGCGAGTACCTCGTAGCCGGTTGACCGGCGCACCCGGCATCGGTTTCACACCTGGGAGATTCCTGCCATGCCAAGATTCCTGGTCGAGGTCCCTCACGGGGGCACGTTTTCGGATTGTGTCCAGGCCGTCGAGGCATTCCACCGGACCGGGTCGCACTTCCTGACGCACGCGGACTGGGGATGCAAGGACGGCGATCACCGGGCGTGGGTCATCCTGGAGGTCGAGAGCCGGGACGAGGCCCGCAACGTCGTGCCGCCCGCCTTCCAGGCGCACGCGAAGGT
>DAOMFQ010000084.1:0-9392 GCA_035429905.1 Gemmatimonadales bacterium | reverse complement strand
GACTGGATCACCCCCTGGCAGGGCGTGCTCGAGTGGGCGCCGCCGCACGCCCGGTGGTTCGGCGGCGGACGGCTCAACGTCGCGGCCAACTGCCTCGATCGCCACCTGGCCGGCCCCCGGCGCAACAAGGCCGCGATCATCTGGGAGGGCGAACCGGGCGACCGCCGCGTCTATACCTATTGGGGACTGGCCCGCGAGGTCGGGCGGGCGGCGAATGCGCTCCGGCGCCTCGGCGTCCGCAAGGGCGACCGGGTGGCGATCTACCTGCCGATGGTGCCCGAGGCCGCCATCGCCATGCTGGCGTGCGCCCGCATCGGCGCGGTCCACTCGGTGGTGTTCGGCGGATTCTCGGCGGAGTCGCTCCGCGACCGGATCCAGGACGCCACGGCGTCGGTGCTGATCACCGCGGACGGTGGCTACCGCCGCGGCCAGATGCTCCCGCTCAAGCGCATCGCCGACGAGGCGCTCGCGGAATGCCCGAGCATCCGGCACGTCGTGGTGGTGCGCCGCGGCGCCGGCGGCAGCGGCGACGAGACCTTTGCGGAGATGACCGAGGGCCGCGACCACTGGTGGCACCGGCTCCTCGACAGGGAAAGCCCCAACTGCCCCCCCGAACCGATGGAGTCCGAGGACCTGCTCTTCATCCTCTACACCTCCGGGACCACCGGGAAGCCGAAGGGAATTGTCCATACCACCGCCGGCTACCTGACCCAGGTGACGGCCACGACGCGCTACGTCTTCGACCTGCGTGAAGAGGACATCTTCTGGTGCACCGCCGACGTGGGGTGGGTCACCGGCCACTCGTACGTCGTGTACGGGCCGCTCGCCAACGGGGCCACGGTGCTGATGTACGAGGGGGCGCCCGACTGGCCGGAGCGGGACCGGTTCTGGAAGATGATCGCGCGGCACGGCGTGACGGTGTTCTATACCGCGCCCACCGCCATCCGGGCGTTCATGAAATGGGGCGCGACGCATCCCGCCGCTCACGACCTCTCGACCCTCCGCCTCCTCGGCAGCGTCGGCGAGCCGATCAACCCCGAGGCGTGGATGTGGTACCACGAGCACATTGGCCGCGGGAAGTGCCCGATCGTGGATACCTGGTGGCAGACGGAAACCGGCGGCATCATGATCACGCCGCTCCCCGGCGTCATCACCACCAAGCCCGGCTCGGCCACGGTGCCCTTCCCCGGGATCTCCGCGGAACTGGTGGACACCACCGGCAAGGCGATGACGAAGGGCGGCGGATTCCTGACGCTGACCGAACCGTGGCCCGGGATGCTCCGCACCATCTATGGCGACGACGCACGCTACCGCGACACCTACTGGAGCCGGTTTCCCGGCCGCTATTTCGCGGGCGACGGCGCCAAGGTGGACGACGACGGCTACTGGTGGCTGCTGGGCCGGGTGGACGACGTGCTCAACGTGGCCGGGCACCGGATCGGCACGATGGAGGTGGAGAGCGCGCTGGTGGACCACCCCTCGGTGGCGGAGGCGGCGGTCGTCGGCAAGGCCCACGAGCTCAAGGGCCAGGCGATTGCGGCGTTCGTCACCGTGAAGGAAGGGGTCAAGGCCTCGGCCGAACTCCGCGAGGACTTGCGCGACCACGTGGCCCGGAAGATCGGCGCCATCGCCAGGCCCGACGACATCCTCTTCTCGGCGGACCTGCCGAAGACCCGAAGCGGGAAGATCATGCGGCGGCTGCTCAAGGACATCGCGGAGGGCCGGGCGCTGGGCGACACGACCACCCTGGCGGACCCGAACGTGGTGGCGCGGCTGAAGGAGATGTACGAGGACAAAGAATAGGCGGGGAGGCGAACGGGCGGGGAGGCGGGGAGGCCTTCCCCGCTTCCCCGCCTATATCTGTATCTGCGCTCCCAGCTCAACCACGCGATTCGGCGGGAGACCGAAGAAGGCCGTCGCCGAGCGGGCGTTGCGGGTCATGATGACGAACAGCCGGCGACGCCAGTAGGACATCGGCCGCGGGTCGCCGGGGAGACGCTTCGGGACCTGCGCACGCGGGGTCGCGATCAGTGTTTCGCGGCCAAGGAAGAACGACGTCTGCGTCAGGAACACCGCCCCCGGCGAGCCCGGCAGCTCCGATTCGCCCATCAGCGTGAGCAGCGCCGGCACGTCGGGGCTTTCCATGAATCCGTAGTGCCCCACCACCCGCCAGAATCCTTCTCCCAGCTCACGGAACTCCAGCCGCTCGGCGGCGCTCACCTGCGGCACCTCCTCCGTCACCATCGAGAGGAGAATGATCCGCTGGTGCAGCACCTTGTTGTGCTTGAGGTGGTGGAGCAGCACCGGCGGCGCGATGTCGAGCGCCGAGGTGAGGAAGATGGCGGTGCCCGGTACGCGCACCGGGGGCCGCTTCCGCACGTCCGCCAGGAAGAGGTCGATCGGCAGGCTGGACTGCTGCACCAGGCTGGCGAGCTTGGCGCGGCCCCGCTTCCAGGTGGTCATCAGCGTGTAGACGCCGGCGGCGACGACCAGCGGGAACCAGCCGCCGTCGGCGAACTTGACGATGTTGGCCCCGAAGAACGCCAGATCCACCACCATGAAGAGCCCGCACAGCCCACCGGCCGCCCAGACGCTCCAGTGCCACAGATCGCGCGCCACCCGGTAAAAGAGCACCGTGGTGATGATCATCGTACCGGTCACGGCGATGCCGTACGCCGCGGCCAGATTGGTCGAGCTCTGGAAGCCCAGCACGAGGAGGATGCAGGCGATGGCCAGGCCCTGGTTCACCTCGGGCACGTAGATCTGGCCCACCTCCGTGTGCGAGGTGTGCACGATCGTCACGCGCGGGCTGTACCCCAGTTGCACCGCCTGGCGCGTCAGTGAAAACGCCCCGGAAATGAGGGCCTGCGAGGCCACGACGGCCGCCAGGGTGGCGATGACGATCATCGGGTAGAGGAACCACCCCGGCACCAGCGCGTAGAACGGATTCTCGACGCCTGGGGTCTCGATGAGCAGCGCCGCCTGCCCGAAATAGTTCAGGAGCAGGGCCGGCAGGGCGAAGGCGAACCAGGCGAGGCGGATCGGCTTCCGGCCGAAGTGCCCCATGTCGGCATACAGCGCCTCGCCGCCGGTGATGACCAGCACCACGGCGCCGAGGATCAGGAACCCCTTCACGCCGTCGTTGATGAAGAATTCCACTGCGTACCACGGATTCACGGCGCGGAGCACCTCCGGGTGGAGGAGGATGCCCCGCACGCCCAGCCCGGCGATGCAGACGAACCAGGTCAGCATGATCGGTCCGAACGCCCGGCCGATCCGGTCGGTACCGTGATGCTGGAACCAGAAAAGACCGCCGAGGATCAGCACCGAGATGGGCACCACGAATCCCGCGAAGGCCGGGGTGGCCACCTCGATGCCTTCGATCGCGCCGAGGACGCTGATGGCCGGGGTGATGACCCCGTCTCCATACAGCAGCGCGGCGCCGAAGAGGCCCAGGCCGATGAGCACCGCCTGGCCACGCCCGCGCGCCCCCCGGGAGCGCACCAGGGCGAGGAGCGCCAGGATGCCGCCCTCGCCCCGGTTGTCGGCCCGCATCACGTGCCCGATGTACTTGAAGGAGACTACGAAGTTCAGCGACCAGAATACCAGGGAGAGCACGCCGTAGACGTTCTCGGCGGTGGGGGGGAGTCCGTGCGGCCCGGTGAACGCCTCCTTCATGGCGTAGAGGGGGCTCGTGCCGATATCCCCATACACCACGCCGAGCGCCCCGAGGGCCAGCGCGGCGAGGCCCGCGCCATGATTGTGCCCCGGTCGCTCCTCGTGGTCGGTCATGTCAGCGCCGCGCCACCCGCCGGACGTCGAGCAAGGCCAGGACAAACACAAGGGTGATGATCACGGCCGACGCCACGCACCACCGGCAGATGGCGTGGATCACGAACAGCTCGAGGCCCGTCAGGTACGCTGCGAACGCCACGCCGCCGGTGGCGAGGAGCAGCGTCGCGCGGGCGGGCTCGCGGCGATCCTGCCACGCCGGCTGCAGCCCGACGAGTGCAAGGCCGAGCAGCACGGTGTACGCCACCGCGCCGAGCAGCGACACGTCGACGCCGAGAAACCTGCTGTAGGGACTCAGCTGCACGGTGGCGCACTCGCCGGTGCCGCAGGCCAGCGAGCCGATGTACCCGTGCTTGAACATCCACAGATAGGCCGAGATCAGCAGTCCGGTCAGGCTGAGCACGGCCGTGCCCATCCGGTACTTCATGGAGTGGCCGCGCTTGCCGGGGTCAGCGAATCCACCAGCTTCTTGAGCGCGTCGGAGTTGGAGAGCCCATTGTAGAGGCGGTCGCCGATCAGGAATGTCGGTGTCCCGTTGACTCCCACGCGCACGCCTTCCTCGTAACTGGCCTGGATGCGGCCGGCGTACTTGGCCGACATCATGCACGCGTCGTACGCCTTCAGGTCCAGCCCGAGCTGCCCGGCATATCCCCGGAAGGTGCCCGAGGGTTCCGCCTCGCGGGCCCAGGTGGACTGCCCCTGGTAGATCGCCGCGTGCTGTTGCCAGTACTTGCCCTGGTCGTCAGCACAGGCCGCGGAATGCGCCGCGAGCCGGGAGAACTGGTGCGAGTTGAGCGGGAAATCCCGGTAGCGCCAGCGCACCTTGCCTGTCTCGACCAGTTGGCGCGTGATCTCGGGGAACTGCACCACGTCGAAGTCCTGGCACGCCGGGCACTGATAGTCGGCGTATTCCGTGATCACGACCGGTGCGGCCGCGTTCCCGAGGAAGTAGCCCTGGAACCCGGCCGTATCCGCCGCGGTCACCGTGACGTTGGCCGGGATGCTCGGCACGCCGCGGCGCACCTGCCAGAAGAGCAGCCCACCCCCGCCCACCGCCACGGCGAGGAGGACCAGGTAGAACCGGTTGAGCGAGCTGGTGCCAGCCATGACGAATCGTCCTCGATTGGGTCGGTCTGGGGAAGGGAAAACCGCCCCCGGCGAGCGGGGCGGCGCCATCAACCGGCTGGAATGTAATGGATTACGGGCTTGCCGCTCGAAAGTTCACCTTTGCGAATAACCCGGTTCCCTTGTTATGTTTCAGCACGCCCGGCGCCGTTGAAACCGGGGCCCGTTCCACCCAGAGGAAGGTGCATGACCAAGAAAAAGACCCAGCGGTCGGTGCCGCCCGCCTCGTTCGACCAGGCGCGCGACGAACTCTTCAGCCACATCCTTCGGTGCGGCGTGATGGAAGCCGAGCTTGAACACCAGAAGGACTGGTTCGACGACACGATGCAGTACCTCACCGAGCGCTACCCTGACCTCGCCGAGGAAGACCGCGCCAACCTTCGCCTCCTGGGCGAGCGGTACTGTCGGCCGGTGGTCCAGCGGCAGGCCGAGCCGGTCGGAAGCGGATCGGCAGAGTAAGACGCACCGCCCCGGGATGTCCTCCCGGGGCGGTTTCGCGTCACCCCTTGGCCCGCCACCCCGGCGGGAGTTTTCGCCACCGATATCCCGCCGCGAGGCGCGCTCCCCCGCCGATCCCGGCTTCCACGAACCATCCCCCCCGTCCGCCCGGTGCGCCCTCGACACCGACCAGCAGCACGATGTACCCGTCTGCGAATCCGCTCCCGAAGACGCCGGCAAGCCCGCCGCCGCCGTATACCCCGGCGTGCGCGCTGCGCGGCGTGAGGAGAAAGTGGGCGACCAGCTCCGCCCGGCCCACCCCCTCGCCGTCCGACACGCCGCCCCCTGCGTACAGCCCCACGCGCGTCCGGAGCGAGGGCCTGAGCGATGCGGTGAGTCCGGCGGTGTACACCGCCGGTTCCGCGAAGGTGACCACCGTGGCCAGTCCCGCCTCGCGGACCACCGTGGACTGCGCGGAGAGCGGCGCCGCGAGGCAGGCCGCCACGGCCACGCTAGCCCAGGTGGAGGTCATAGCTCAGTGTGATGTCGGGGGCCAGCGAGTGGATGACGGAGCAGTACTTCTGGATGGAGAGGTCGATGGCGCGCCGGGCCTTGGCTTCGTCGAGCCCGGCGCCCCGCATGGTCCAGTCGAAGTGGATGGCCGTGTACCGCCTCGGGTCGTCCACCCGGCGGAGCCCGTCCAGCTTGACCTCGAGCGACTCCAGCGTCACCTGCATCTTTCGAAACATCAGCACCGCGTCCGCCGCGCTGCAGGAGGCGGCGGCGAGCAGCAGCTGGAGCATCGGACCCGGAGCCGTCGCGTTGTCGGCGTCGATCTCCACCGTCGGGCCGCCGGGCTCGCCGCCGACGAACCGGAGGTCCCCCCGCCAGGTGAGAGTGACATGCTTGGTCTCGGGCGTGTCGGTCATGATCGCATTCCTAGACAGGGCGGGTGGAAGTCCGGGCGGCCCGGATGTAGTCCCAGATCGCATAGAGCGCGACGGCCGCCGTGGCCCAGGCAAGCGGCCTGAGGAAGGGCGAGCCGAGCACGAAGGCGAAGAGGGTTGCGACCTGGAGCGCGGTGACCGCCTTCCCACCGGCCCGCGCGGGGATGGCGCTCGCGTGGCCCCGGATGGCCGTCACCACGAACGCGACGGTGGCGGTGATGTCGCGGGCCAGGACGCCCACCAGTTCCCACCAGGTCAGCTCGCCGGAGAAGAGCACCGTCCCGAAGGCGGACGCCATGAACAGCTTGTCGGCCACCGGGTCGATGACCGGCCCGAAGCGCGAGCTCCCGATGCGGCGCGCCAGGAAGCCGTCGAGCAGGTCCGAGCCGCCGGCGACGGCCAGCACGACCAGCCGCCAGGAGTGGTCCACCAGCGGAAACGCGACGGCCAGCGGCAGGCGGATCACGGTGAAGAGGTCGGCCACCGTGAAGCTGGTGCGCCGAGCTTGCCCGCTCCCCGAGCCGCCCCTAGCTTCGGTCATTCACCCTCCCTCGCGCCGAGCGACGAGACGCCCATGCATGAACCCCTGCTTCGCCAGGTCGCCCTCTTCGCCGGCCTCGACGACGCCGAGCTCGTCAAGATTTCCGACATCAGCCGCGAACAGCGCTTCCATCCCGGCCAGACCATCTTCAAGGAAGGGGAACCCGGGAACCGTCTGTTCCTGATCCTCGAGGGCGACGTCCGCATCAGCCGCGACATCCCCGGCAGCGGCGAGGAAGCGCTCGCCATCCTGAAGCCGGGCGCCTGCTTCGGCGAGATGGCGGTCTTCGACCGCTCGGAGCGCTCCACCGACGCGATCAGCAACGGCGGGTGCCGCCTGCTGACCATCAGCCGCGCGGACCTCGAGGTGGTGCTGGACCTCGACCCCGACCTGGCCGGCAAGGTGCTCCGCAACATGGTCCGCCTGCTCTCGGTTCGGCTCCGCGCCACGAACGACAACCTCCGCTCGATCCTCGCGATGTCGATGTTCTAGGTTCTAGCGCCCGCCGCCGGTGCCGCGCACCACGCCCTCGGCGCGCCGCCCGGGCTGGAGCGACTCCCGCGCCACGCGCCAGACATCCTCCGCCGTGACCCCGCGATACGGCGCCGCCGGATCGTCGAGCTCGCCCAGCCCCTCCCCGATTATCCACGCCTCGACGATTTCCCCCGCCACATGCCCCGCACTCTGGCGCTGGACCTCGGCTTGCCCTGCCAGGTAGCCGATGGCCGCGCGCAACTCCTCGGCCGTCACCGGTTCCCCGGCGAACCGGGCGAGTTCCTCCAGCATCGCCTCGCGCGCTTCCGCCTCACGATCAGGCGAGGTGGCGATGTACGTGGCCAGCGCGCCGGCACGACCCCGCTGCCAGGCCATCGCCAGCACGGTGTACGCGAGCGAGCGCTGCTCCCGCAGTGCATCGAACAGCCGGCCGCCCAGGCCGCTCGCCACCGCGGCCCACACCTCCGCCGCGTGCCGGGCGGGATCTCGGCGAGACGGACCCGGAAACAGCATGGCGAATGCGGACTGCGCCTTGCCCAGCTCCACCACCCGCTCGACCGGTGCGGTGGCGGGCCGCCAGGCGAGGGGGGCCGCCGCCGCGCGCGCCGCCCCCCGCCAGTCCGCGAAGACCGCGGCGAGCTCGTCGGCGGCGCGCTCGGGGTCGAGGTCGCCCACGGCCACGACGGTGAGGCGCTTGTCGCGGATCGCTTCGCGCTGCCAGGCGGCGACCCGTTCGGGTGTGAGCGTGGCGAGCGTCTCCTCGAGGCCACCGGCCGGGAGTCCGTACGCGCTGTCGCCGAACGCGCCGCGGAACGCCAGCTGGAAGGGATACCGGAAAGTGTCGTCCGCCACCTGCCGTGCTTCCTCGATCATGAGGTCGCGCTCGCGGATGACGTCGCCGGCCTCCAGTCGTGGCTCGTCGAGCGCCAGTCGCAGCAGCACCGCCGCGGGAGCCACCCGGTCGGCCATCACGCTGGTGCTCATCCCGAGCCAGTCCGTGGCACTCGAGGAGCCGACGCTCCCGCCCAGCCGCTCGAAGGCGAGCGCGAACTGCTCCGCGTCGTAGCGGCCTGCTCCCCGGATGGCGCTCCGGAGCGTCAGCGCCCCGAGCCCCGCCTCCGTGGGCCGCTCCGCATCTCCGCGCGCGGCGTACACGCCGAGGGTGACGGTCGGCACGCCAGCCTTGCGGCGAAGAAGCAGGTCGGCGCCGGCGAGTTCTACATGCAGCACGCCTCCGCGCCGCGCGCCGGCCGGGCGGCCGTTGACCGGCGGGACCGCGAGCTCGGGCTCCGCTGCGGCCTGCTGGCGCGACGGTGCCGATACCTGAAAGGCGGCAGCGAGCCCGGCGGCGCCGAGGTCCGCGCCCCGCCCCTCCGGGAGGTACGCCACGGCCCCGACGCCGTCGGGCACGAGGTACCGCTCGGCGACGGCACGGACCTCGGCGGGCGTCACGGCAGCCAGAAGCGCGAACTCCTCGTCCAGTAACGCCAGGTCGCGCAGCGCCTCGGCGGAGGCCAGCGCGCTGGCGCGGCCGTCCATCGTCTCGAGCCGTCGCACCCATCGGGTGAGGAGCAGCGCCCGCGCGCGTTCGAGGTCCGCGGCCGTGGGGCCGGCGGTGCGGAGCGCCAGCACCGCGCGTGCAATTTCGGCGAGCGCTGCCGGCAGCCGCTCCGGGTCGAGCTCCGCGGCGATGCTGAACACGCCGACTTCGGTCGGCCCGTAGTGATAGGCCGACACCGACGTGGCCAGGCCGGGGGTCCGCACCCCGCGGTAGAGCCAGGAGCCGCGGCCGCTCCCCAGCACCGCCGCCGCCAGGTCGAGGGCGGGCGCTCCGACCTCGCGTGGGCGACCTGCGCCGAGGTCGACCGCATCGAACATCCGCGCGCCGACCTCTGGTGCGGCGTGGCCGCGGTCGACGTCGGACGCGCCGGCGAAGGCGTGCTCGCGCTCGAGCGCTACGTGCTGCGCTTTCCCGACGACGTGCGCGCGCGGCTCGAGCTCGCGCGCGCCTACTTCTACGCCGGCGACGACGCGGCGTCGCGCCGCGAGTTCGA
>DAOMFQ010000083.1:6387-9586 GCA_035429905.1 Gemmatimonadales bacterium | reverse complement strand
TCGCGAGTGGCCGCCAGGAAGCTGTCGGCCGCGATCCCGAGCTGCCCCTCCGCCGGCGCCGCCACAGCGCGCAGGGTCTCCCCCTCCGGCACCGTGAACCGCACCAGCTTCCCTCGGCCCTCCGTCAGGATGCGGAGCAAGGTCGCGGCATTCTCGCCGTGCCGGAGCTCGTAGATGCCGGCCTGCGCGCTGCGGTCGCTGCCCCGCACCCTGGCCAGCAGCCGGAACCACCGCGGATGTTCGAGGACCTGATGCGCTGAGAGCGATTCGCTGATGGCGCGGAGCGTCGCGCCCGGGGGAATGGTGACCTGCTCGAGCGGGGCGTCCGCAGCGGGCCCACCGCAGGCGACGGCCGCGGTCGCGAGGACCACCAGCAAAGGTCGCCTCATCCGGGGTGGTGTCGCCGGAAATCGAGGTATTGCTGCAGCATGACGGTGGCGGCCAGGGCGTCCACATCGCCCTTGCGCCCCCGGGTGCGGCCCCCCATCTCGCGGATCGCGTCCAGCGCCATGGCGGTGGTGAATCGCTCGTCGGCAAGCTCGACTGGTAGCCCGCTGCGGCGGGCCACGTCGTCGGCCAGGGTACGGGCGGCAGTGCTCGAGGAGGTTTCCTGGCCGGCGAGGGAGATGGGCAACCCGACGACGATGCCGACCACCGGCTGGTCGTCGAGGAGGAGCAGGAACTGCGGCATGGGGAACCGCTTGCCGGCCCGGCGCTGCAGCGTCGTCAGGGGGGACGCGAGCACCTGGGTTTCGTCGGACCGGGCCACGCCGAAGCGGATTTCGCCCCAGTCCAACGCCAGGATGCGGCCGACCCGGGGGATCGTCATTCGTCGCCGGTCCCGACGGCGCGGTAGGGGCGCACCGCGGTGCGCCCCTACTGCGCCATCGTCGCGAAGAACTCCTTGTTGGTCTTGGTGCGCTTCATCCGTTCGAGGAGGAACTCCAGCGCCTCGACCGGCGGCATGTCGGCCAGGAAGTTCCGCAACAGGTACACCCGGTTGAGCTCGTCCTTGTCCATGAGGAGCTCTTCCTTGCGGGTGGAGGTCTTCTGGATGTCGATGGCGGGGTAGATGCGCCGGTCGGCCAGGCGCCGGTCCAGGACGAGTTCCATGTTGCCGGTGCCCTTGAACTCCTCGAAGATCACCTCGTCCATTCGGCTGCCGGTGTCCACGAGCGCCGTGGCGATGATGGTGAGCGATCCGCCGCCGTCGATGTTGCGGGCCGCGCCGAAGAACCGCTTCGGCTTCTGCAGCGCGTTCGCGTCCACGCCGCCCGAGAGGATCTTGCCCGAGTGCGGCACCACCACGTTGTGGGCCCGCGCCAGCCGGGTGATGGAGTCGAGCAGGATGACGACGTCGCGGCCGTGCTCCACCAGGCGCTTCGACTTTTCGATGACCATGTCGGCCACCTGCACGTGGCGGTCGGCGGGCTCGTCGAAGGTGGAGGAGATGACCTCCGCCTTGACGTTCTCCTCCATGTCGGTCACTTCCTCGGGCCGCTCGTCGATGAGCAGCACGATCAGCACCACCTCGGGGTGGTTTTCGCTGATGGCGTTGGCCAGCTTCTGCAGGAGGATGGTCTTGCCGGCCTTCGGCGGCGCCACGATCAGGCCGCGCTGGCCCTTGCCGATGGGGGAGAGGAGGTCGACGACCCGCATGGCGAGGTCGCCGGTGCTCTGCTCGAGACGGATCCGGCTGTCGGGGTAGCGGGGCCGGAGGTTGTCGAACGCGATCCGGTGTTTGGTCTTTTCCGGCTCCTCGAAGTTGACGCTCTCCACCTTGAGCAGGGCGAGGTAGCGTTCTCCCTCCTTCGGGGGGCGCACCTGGCCCATCACCGTGTCGCCGGTGCGCAGGTCGAACCGCTTGATCTGGCTCGGGGAGACGTAGATGTCGTCGGGGCCGTACAGGTAGTTCCAGTCCTGGCTGCGAAGGAATCCGTAGCCCTCGGGGAGGATTTCGAGCACGCCTTCCCCGCGGATGACCGTGTCCGAGTCGAGCAGCGACTGCTCGATGCGGAAGATGAGGTCCTGCTTCCGAAGCCCGGAGTAGTTGGTGAGGTTGAGCTGCTCGGCGAGGCTGTGCAGCTCGGCGACGGACTTCTGTTTCAGTTCGGCGATATCCACGGACGTGGCTCCGGAAGGGGGCGGCCGGCCCGGTGCGGGTCGGGGGCGGAAAATGAAATGATGGACGAATCCAGAAGGGTGATCGGGCGTTGGCCGTCTATGGGGAGTGCCCCGCAAGGGCGGGGTCGGCGTACTCGTGGCTCTGGGGAGTGTGCAACGGGAGCGGTAGAGGTGCTCCAACGTACGGTGCGCAGGGTGGGCCGTCAAGCCTTGGGACAGTCGAAACATCCCCGCCTCCCCGCCTCCCCGCCCATTTCCCCTACGAAAGTACTTCCTCCCTATTGCGTAATTCCCGTCCTGCCATATCTTTAGCAAGGTACCACCGGACGGTAGGCCGCCCGCCAGCGGCTTCTGGGGAGGCTTCGACTATGCCAGCACAGTCACTCCGTACTACCCTGGCGCGCGATTCCCGCGAGCCGGTCCTGCTCGACCTCCCACCCATCTCCTACGCCGGCCACTCCCTCACGGTTCGCCTCGTCTTGCGGCTCGATGACCAGCGCGTCTGGCGCGGGCGCCTGCAGTTCCTGCAGGAGGGCGCCGACGTGCCCCGCGAAACATTCGAGATCTTCTGCGGCGCGAGGGAGCAGGACCTCTGGGAGTCGGTACAATCCCTCCGCGAGCATCATTTCCGCGACTTGTATCGCTCCCTGGAATAGCATGGGCGAAACCGACACCGTCAATCGGCTCCGGCACGACCTCGCCAATCCGCTCTCCGCCCTGCTCGCGGAGGCCCAGCTCCTCCTGCTGAACGAATCGAAACTCGACCCCGAGACCCTCACGAGCATTCGCGAAATCGAGGCGCTCGCCATCCGGATGCGGACCCTGCTCCGGGAGCGCTGAGCCATCTGCCGCCGTCCTGTCACACGCCGGCCCCGCGCCGCCGTGCCGGTCCGGTTTGCGCCTCGGGCCTGGTCCACGCCGCGCTGGATCTGGCCCGGCCGCCGCCGGAGGAACGCCGAAGCCGTCTTCCCCCCTCGCTAGCGCCCGCCCCGCCGTACCTTTCGCCGCGTCACGCGCCTACCTTTCCCCGGTTCCCGTGGTGCCGTCCCTCTATCGAGCATCTCATGCGCGCTTC
>DAOMFQ010000083.1:0-6287 GCA_035429905.1 Gemmatimonadales bacterium | reverse complement strand
AGCGGCGCCGAGCTCCGCGACGTCGCCATCCGGCTCGACCAGAATATCTTCGGGCCCAATACGGCGCGGTCGAGCCCGAGCGCGGCGCTCACCAACGGCGTCACCGTGACCCGGATGATGGCCAACGGCCGCGAGGTGAACGTCGACAGCCTGCGCGAACGCTGGAGCACGACGACCCTCGTTCGGGTGCGGCTCGGCAACCCCATCGCGGCGGGCGGCACTGGCACGCTCGAGGTCAGCTGGGCCTTCAAGGTGCCGGTCATCCCCGCCGGCCAGCGCGGCGACCGGATGGGCGCCTGGGGATCACGCCTCTTCCAGCTGGCACAGTGGTATCCCCGCGTGGCGAACTACGACGACCTCCGCGGATGGGACCAGGACCCCTACATGGGTGCCTCGGAGTTCTACAACAACTTCGGCTCCTTCGACGTCCGCATCGACGTGCCCGCCGGGTGGCTGGTCGGCGCCACGGGCGTCCTGGCCAATCCCGAGCAAGTCTTGACGCCCACGGCTCGCCAGCGCCTCGCCACCGCGACGGCGAGCGACAGCCAGATCGTGATCATCGGCGCGGACGAGCGTGGCGCGGGGAAGGGCACCCTTGCGGGCGACCGCCTCGTCTGGCACTTCACCGCCGACAGCGTGGCCGACTTCGCATGGGCCGCGTCGAACGAGTTCGTGTGGGATGCCACCCGCGCCACGATTCCGGGCCGCGGCGTCATCCCGATCTACCTGCTCTACCTCCCCGAGAACGCGAAGTACCAGCAGACCGGCGCGATGGCCCGCCACGCCCTCCAATTCTACTCCGCGCTGTGGATGCCCTACGCCTGGCCGGTGTTCACGCAGGTGGACGGTCCCGAGGGCGGCATGGAATATCCGATGCTCACCATGAGCGGTCCCGGGTTCGGGGTCACCGACCACGAAATCGGCCACCAGTGGTGGCCGATGATGGTCGGCGTGAATGAGACCTGGTACGGCTGGATGGACGAGGGGTTCAACAGCTACATGAACATCCTCTCCGGCGCCGCCTTCCAGCTCAAGCCGGCCGAGCTGAACGGGGTCGGCCAGCGCTACGGCGGCATCTCGGGCAACGAGTCCGAGACCAACATGATGACCGACGCCAACTACGACGGCCCGATGTACGCGTTCACCACGTACGGCAAGGCGCCGATGATGCTCTCGATGCTCGGGGCCATCGTCGGCGACTCGGCGGTGACGAAGGCCATGTCCAACTACGCGAAGACCTGGCGATTCAAGCACCCGTCGCCGTGGGACTTCATGTTCGCCATGAACCGGGAGCTCGGCCAGGATCTCGGCTGGTTCTGGTACTACTGGCTCTTCACCACCGAGTCGTCGGACGGCTCGATCGCCGGCGTGGACACCAGGGGCGGCAAGACCCGCGTCACGGTCCGGCAGGACGGCGAGATGCCCGCGCCAGTGGTGCTCAAGGTGGAATTCGCGGCGGACGGACCGGCCCCGAAGCCCATGAAGAACGCGGTCATCGCCGGGAACGTGGCCACGGTGACGTGGCCTGTGGACGTCTGGTTTGCGGGCAGCCGGACTTTCGTGGCCGAGCTGGACTTCGGCAAGCGGAAGATCGAGAAGATCACGCTGGATCCGAACGGCCGCTTCCCCGACCGCAATCCGGCGGACAACGTGTGGCCCGCGGCCGCCGGGGCTCCCGCCCCGACGACCAACCCGACCTCGCCGCACTGAGGAAACGCATGGCGTCGCCGGCACAGCATTTTGCCAGCGACAACGCCGCCGGCATCCACCCCGAGGTGCTGGCGGCCATCGCCGCCGCCAACGAGGGGCACACCCCGGCCTACGGAGCGGACCCCTGGACCGCGGCGGCGTTGTCGCTGTTCCGCGCCGAGTTCGGCACGGACGCGGAGGTCTTCTTCGTCTTCGGCGGCACCGGGGCAAACGTCGTCGGGCTCGACGCCCTGCTGCGTCCCTGGGAATCGGTGCTCTGTGCCGCCACTGCGCACATCAACGTGGACGAGTGCGGTGCGCCGGAGCGGTTCATCGGCTGCAAGCTGGTGCCGCTGGCCGCGCCCGACGGAAAGCTGCGTCCGGACGCCGTCCGCGCGGCGCTGGTGGGCATCGGCAGCGAGCATCACGTCCAGCCGCGGGTCATTTCCATCAGCCAGACGACGGAATACGGGACCGTGTACCGGCCGGAGGAGGTTCGGGCGCTGGCCGGGCTCGCGCGGGAGCACGACCTCCTGCTCCACATGGACGGCGCCCGCCTGGCAAACGCCGCCGAGGCGCTGGAGCTTCCGCTCCGCGCCCTCACCGCGGATGCCGGCGTCGATGTCCTGTCGTTCGGCGGCACCAAGAACGGCGCGCTGGCGGCCGAGTCGGTCGTGCTCTTCGATCACGCCCGCGCAGCCGCGGTGCCGTTCGGGCGCAAGCAGGCGATGCAACTGCCATCCAAGATGCGGTTCGTGGCGGCGCAGTTCGAGGCGCTGCTGCGCGATGGCCTCTGGCGCCGCAATGCGGCGCACGCCAACCGGATGGCGCGGCGCCTCGCCGGGGGGCTCGACGGAATGCCGGGCATCACCCTCGCGCAGCCGGTGGAGGCCAACGCCGTCTTCGTGCGCGCGTCGCCCGACCGCTTCGCGACACTAGAGGCCAGCCAGCCCGGCAACGTCTGGAACCGGGCCCACGCGGAATTGCGCTGGATGTGCTCGTTCGACACGACGGACGCGGACATCGATGGGCTCCTTGCCGAGTTGCGCGGCGCAGGCGGCTGACCGGGCGCCCGAAGCCCCGTTCCATCTCTTTTCAAGCTCCCTTCACACAATCAGGCGCACGTTGCAGGGGTCTGCCTCTCCCGAGGAGTCCCGGTGCGCGCCATCCTCACCCCGCTCGACGGCTCACGGCTCGCGGAGGAGTCGCTGCGCGCGGCCTGCACCACGGCGCGACGTGCCGGCGCCGTCCTCCACATGGTCCTCGTCCACCATCCGGTTGCGCCCAGCACCGACTCGGCCGCGATGGCCACCGCCTTCGACGAGCTCGACCGCCTCGCCCGCGAGGGGGAGGAGCGCTATCTCGACGACGTGGCCAATCGCATGCGGGCGCAGCATGGGGTGCACGTCGAGACCGCGATCCTCGACGGCCCGGTGGCCGAAACGCTCGAAGCGCACGTCGCGACGGTGGGCGCGGGGATGGTGGTGATGACCACCCACGGCCGGGGCGTCGTCAGCCGATTCTGGCTCGGCAGCGTGGCGGACCACCTGCTCAGGCACCTGGAGGTGCCGATCCTGCTGCTTCGGCACCACGAGCCGGCCGCCGTGGACAGCCGGATGGCGTTTCGCCGGATGCTGGTGCCCCTCGACGGTTCGGAGCGGGCGGAGGCGGTGCTCGAGCCGGCGCTGGCGCTTTGCCCGCCCCCGACCGGAGAGTTCGCCTTGGTGCGCATCGTCGGGACGGATGCGGAGGGGACGGCGCAAAGCCGCGGGACGGCGGCCGTCTACCTCGACGAGGTGGCGGACCGGTTGGAGCGGCGGGGGTGTCGCGTGAGCACGACTGTGCTGGTGTCGGCCTCACCGGCGGAGGCGATCCTGGAGCAGGCGCGGCCGGAGGCGACCGATTGCATTGCGATGGCGACCCGCGGGGCGTCGGGTGTGCGGCGGCTGGTGTTGGGGAGCGTGACGGACAAGGTGGTGCGGGGGGCGGACGTGCCGGTGCTGGCGCTTCACCCGCCCTGGGTAGACGGCTGATTCCTGCCCCTGCGCTTCCGGAGCCAGCGCTGTCGGGGGCGTGGACGCGCGGCCGGGCGTGAGCGCGGCGCCGGGGCAGGCTCCGAATCGGTGTCCGGCACCAGCCAAGGGAAATCCCGCAGGAACTCCGGGCTCAGGGGGCGGCGAGGGTGCATGGGGGGCAATCTGGGCCGGCCGCGTGAAGGGATGGTGAGCGCGGCATGAAGGCCGTCTCACCGCGGCTTCACCGCCGGATGGATCGGTGCCCCACATATTGGGAGCGTCTTCAGCCGGGAGGTCACGATGCGGGTCAGCGAACTGATGCAGTCGAACCTGGTGACGATTCCCAGCGAGAGCCTGGTGTCCGAGGCGATCGTCGCGCTGGCGGACGCCCACGTGACCGGGTTGCCGGTCGTGGACGCGAACGGCCATCTGGTCGGGGTCCTGTCCACCAGTGATATCCTGACGGCGCTCGCGGAGCGGTCGCCGGAGGACGAGCAGGGCGTGCTCTTCGAGAACACCCTGGTACGCGATCTCATGACGCCGAAACCGATGACGATCCGGCCGCAGGCCCCGATGAAGGAGGCCGCGCAACAGATGCTCTACGCCAACGTGCACCGGCTGTTCGTCGAAAAGGATGGGGAGCTCCTGGGGGTCATTTCCCAGAGCGACGTGGTGCGCGCGGTCGCCAACGCGCGGGTCTGACCCCGGAGGGCCGCTTTGGGGACCAGACGTCCAGGCCCCGTCGTCCGAGAGGATGGCGGGGCCTCGGCGTTCCATGGCACAAACCGTGCGTATATTGGCCGCCTGGTTAGACTTACATCGGACATTGGGCATCTACCCGCTTCACGAATCGATTGGGACGGACTTGCCTGCCAATGCCAGCGCCGGAGTTGGTCTCTCGAACCACCGAGCTTCCGTCGGCACCCGGGGCCAGCAGCCCCGTGCTGGGGGCTGAGGTGCGTTTCGGGACCGTCGACCAGGTGCGGGAGTGGAGCGAGGCGGAGTTCGCCGGCTCGGCCCAAGCCTGGGAGGAACTCCTCGCCCGCTCGGATGCCGACCCCCTCTTCATGGGGTGGGACTGGCAGTGGATGTGGTGGCACCACCACAAGCGCCTGTTGGGCGGCACCCTGTCTCTCCTCGGGTGCTATGCAGGATCCCGACTGGTCGGTCTGGCGCCGTTCTACCTTCATTCGGCCACCCATCGCGCAGGGATCCGGGCCACCCGGATGGAGATCATCGGGTCGAACTTCCGTGACGGCCGGGGCGTCTTTTCGGAGTACCTCGATCTCATCGTGGACCGGGAATACCGCGGCGGCGTCGCGGCCGCGGTGGCACGGCATCTCGGCGGGGACCGACGGTGGGCGGACCTGGTCATCGGGAATTCGCCCGCGGCGGGCGTCGGAGCCGAGCTCGCGCGCCAGCGCCTGGCCGAGCGCTGCATTGTGCGCCGGACGGATCACCTCCAGGCACACCGCGCCACCCTTCCCGCGGACTTCCAGGCCTACCTTCGTTCGCTGGACGGTGGCACGCGGCGCAAGGTGTGGAACCACCGATCGAAACTCGACGCGCCGGAACTGGTCGTGGCGGATGCCGATCACGCGGTGGAGGTCTTCGACCGCATCGACGCGTTCCATCGGGAGCGCTGGAACGCACCGCAGTACGTCGGGGTCGCGCGGGACTTTCACTTCGCGCTGGCGCCCCGGCTGGCGGCGCGCGGCGCCCTGCGGATGAGCACCCTCGTCTCGGACAGGAAGCCTCTGGCCGTCATGTACAACGTCCGCCTGGGCGAGACGGAGTACAACATCCAGTCCGGCTTCGACGCCAGCCGGGCCGCGGGGATCTCTCCCGGATACCTGCACTTCGGTTACTCGCTCGAGGAGGCCTGCCGCGACGGCATCCGCACCTTCGATTTTCTCGCGGGAGAAGGGCGGAACCGGCAGTACAAGCAGGACTTCGTCACGACCGAGTTCCCGCTGGAGACGATTCACGCCATCCGCGCCCGACACTTGCGATGGCTGTATCAAGCGCACCAGCTCATCTCTGGGCGCGTGCGATGACGGCAACGCCCAGGAACGCCGCGCCGCTGGTGAGCGTCGCGATGCCAGTCTACAACGGGGCGGCCACGGTCGCCGAGGCCCTGCGGAGCCTGCTGGCCCAGACCTACGCGCCCATCGAGATCATCGTCGTGGACGACGGGTCGACCGATGGCACCTGGGACGTCCTCCAGTCCTTCGGCGCCTCGATCCGCCCGATTCGACAGGCGAACGGCGGAATTGCGGCGGCCCGGAACGCCGGGCTGCGCGCCGCCCGGGGTGAGTTCATCGCCCTCATGGACCACGACGACGTCGCGGCGCCGGAACGCATCGCGGCCCAGGTGAAGTTCCTGAGGGAGCGGCCCGAGCTCGTGCTCTGCTGCACCGATTTCAGCGCCTTCAACAACGCGGGGGTCGTCTCCCCCAGCTACAGCTCGACCTACTACCACCACGGTTCCGCCGCCGAAGGCGGGGTCGCGGCGCGGTACCCGCACCGGGGCGAGCTCGACATCGCCGACTGCCTCGCGACTGTCTCCTCACGGCCGCTCCT
>DAOMFQ010000082.1:0-9606 GCA_035429905.1 Gemmatimonadales bacterium | reverse complement strand
GGAACGCCAAGCCGCCCTACCCCGCCAAGAAGCTGGAAGGTTCCCGGAATGACCACAGCAATCTGTTGGGGGAGGTTGGGGCTTTGCGACCTTGGCGTCTTCGCGGTTCCGCTGTTTCAAAGACCCCGGAGACCATCCAGTCGGCCGGGGTCGTTGGTAAGGATACCGTTGGCGCCGCGGGCGCGGAGCGAGGCGGCCTGGGCAGGGTCGTCCACCGTCCATATATGGACCGGGCAGCCGAGGGCATGGGCATCGGCGATGAACCGCCGGGTGGCGACGGGGATGATGTGGTGCCGCTCGGGGACTGACAGGGCTTGATAGGCGACCTTCCGCGGCGGGAGCCCGATGGCGGAGCCGACGACCAGGCGGAGGATGTCGTTCCGGCTGGCACCCACCAGGAAGCGCCCGTCCCGGAAGCAGGCCAGCGCGTCGTGGTGCTCGGAAGCCACCACGCACCGGGCCTCGGCGCCGTGCCGCACGATGACCTCCCGCACCCGCTCCTGTCCCTCCACTTCCTTGAGCTCGATGAGGACAGGCATGGCGGGAAAGGCGTCGAGCACCTCGTCCAGCGTCGGGATGGCTACGCGCCGGCTGCGGAAGGGATACGAGGCGCCGTCATCGGGGGTGAAGCGGAAGCCGGCGTCGGCGGTCCGGAGCTCTGCGAGGGTGCGCGCGTGGAGGGGGCCGGCCAGGTCGGTGGTGCGTTCGAGCGTCGGGTCGTGGTGGACCACGACGGCGCCGTCGGCGGTGAGGCGGACGTCGAACTCGAAGGCGTCCACGCGGAGGTCGGCGGCCCGCTGGAATGCGGGGAGGGTGTTTTCGGGGGCTTCCGCCGAGGCGCCCCGGTGCGCCACGAGGGGGTGCGCGCCCGGGTCCACCAGGATGTTCATGGGGCCGCGGCGGCAAAGCGGCGCACGATGGCGCCGGCGGGCTCGATGGAGTGGATGCCGTCCACGCTCTTGCCCGCCTGCCAGAAGTCCTTCTGGCCCGACTCGTCGAGCGAGGCGTGCTTCAGCTGGAAGAGCGACTTGAGGGCGTAGATGCTCCGCATCCAGCGCTTCCGGCGCCGGCCCCGCAGCATCCAGCGCGCGATCGGTCCGGCGTGGAGCCCCATCCGCTGGATGTATGGCGTGTTGATGACCGCCACCGGCACGCCGGTGATCCGTTCGCTCAGCACGATGTCGGCGGCGTGGGCGTTCACGATGGCCTGTTTGTACACCTCGCTGGCCCGGCACTCCGTGGTGGCGATGAACCGGGTGCCCATCTGCACGCCGGCGTACCCGATGCGCAGCGCCTCGACGAAGTGGGACTCGTCGCCCACACCGCCGGCGCAGATGAGCGGCACGCCGAGCCCGCCCAGTTCGTTCCAGAGTTCCTCGACGTCCTTGGGACCGGCGTGTCCGCCGGCCCGGCGATTGACCGCAATGAGCCCGTCCACGCCGGCGGCGAGCCCCTTGTCTGCCCATTTCCGCTCGGTCACGTCGTGGTACACCACGCCGCCCACCGCGTGCGCCTTTTCCACCACCCACTTCGGGTTGCCGAGGGAGGTCACGAAGAAGCGCACTCCTTCCTCGAGCGCCACGTCCACCCACCGCACCATGCGCTCGTGATACGTCCTGGACGACGCCTCGATGAGCGCGTTCATCCCGATCGGCCTGCTCGTGAGCCGCTTGATGAGGCGGAGCCCCTCGCGGAAGTCGTGGCCGTGGACGTAGGTGAGCGAAATCGGCTGGACGATGCCCAGACCGCCGGCCTCCGACACCGCGGCGACGAGCTCGGGATTGCTGCACGGGTACATGGCCCCGCAAATGAGAGGCACCTCGACGCCGGCCTGCCGGGTGAAGGCGGTGCTGGTCACGCGGCCGCCTGGGGCGGGCTGAGCCGCCAGGTCACGGCGATCCGCGCCACCGTGTCGCCGGCCTCGTCCCGGATGTCGGCGTGCACCAGGTAGTCGATCGTGGTCCGCACTTCGGGAATCGTCACCGTGGCCTCGGCGGTCAGGGTGCCCCGGGCCTTCTTCAGATAGTCGATCTCGAGGTGGGTCACGATGCTCCGGATGCCGGCGGGGAGGCCGGTGATCATCGCGAGGCCGCTGGTCACCTCGCCGAGGTTGACGAGGGCGACGGCGTGAATGGAACGGAGATGGTTTCGGACGCGCCGGCGGTCGCGGAGGGTGACGCGGGCGTAGCCGGCGCGCAACTCGCGCACGTGCGCGCCGGCGGTGCCGGTATAGGGCACCATCCAGCCGAGAAGTCGGCTGAAGAGCCAGGTGCCACCGGGCACACCGGCGAGGGTGCTCCAGGCGCTGCGGATTCGTTCGGCGGGATCGGGCATGGCGGAAATCTAGCGGGCGCCGGCGCGTTTCCGCGGCACCCGCGCCGCCGGACCCTCCAGCAGGTCGCCCACCGTGGTCTCCCTGAAGAACGTCGAGACCTCGCCGGAAACACGCTTCCACTTGCCATGTGCCGGGCAGGGATCGCTGTCACTGCACGCCGTGCGGCCGAGGAGGCAGATCCGCGCGCCGGTCGGCCCGTTGAATGGCGCCACCACCTCGGCGAGGGTGATCCTCGACGGTGCCTTGGTCAGCCGGAACCCCCCGTGCTTTCCTCGGCTCGAGGTCAGGATTCCGGCCTTCGCCAGCTGGTGGAGGGTCTTCGACAGGTAGTTCCGGGGGACGTCGAGGTCCTCCGCGATCTCGCTCACCCGAAACAGCGTATCCTGTTTCTCCGCCGCAAGATAGAGCACTGTCCGGAGGGCGTACTCGGCTGTCTGGGAGAGCATGGCGGACCGGGGTGAAAGTGTGAAGGCCGCTTCAGAAAGAATATTAGTAATTATCACATCGCTATGATAATTTAACCACTGTCCTTAACGCGACAACCTGTCCCGTTGTGAAGAGTGATTTACCCGTCGAGGAACACCATGGCCGCTCTCCGCCTGACGCACCTGATGACCCTGACCTCGCTGGCCGGCCTCCTGGCCTGCGGGGGCGGCGACAAGACCGCCGCGCCGCCCGCCGCCTCCACGCCCGCTGCCGCGGGCAGTGACCTGACCCCCTGGCAGGTGACGAACGGCATTGGTCCCGTCACCGAGCCGCTGACCCTCGGCCCGATCGACCAGGATGAGGCCGCCGAAGGCAAGAAGCTCTTCGACGCCAAGTGCTCCGCCTGCCACAAGCTCGGCGAGCGCTACGTGGGCCCGCCGCTCGGCGGCATCACCGAGAAGGTGACCCCCGAGTTCGCGATGAACATGATCCTCAATCCGCAGGAGATGTACACCCGGCATCCGGCCGTGAAGAAACTGCTCGGTGAATACATGACCCAGATGCCGAACTTGGGCCTGACGCAGGAGCAGGCCCGCGAAGTGGTCGAGTACCTGCGGACCACTCCGCCGCCGGCCCCTGCGCAGTAACACAGCCCCCACCGGGGGCATCACCGTACCAGGAGGAACGACCATGTCGAGCAGTCTGGCAGTCCGGTCCCATCCCATGCTGGGCGCCGCGCTCGCCGTGCTGGCGCTCGCCGGTTGCGGCAAGGGCGGGGAACCGGTCGCGACGGCGTCGGACGCGGCCCAGCGGGTGTACGTGGCCCCGGGGCAGTACGACGAGTTCTACTTCTTCACCTCGGGTGGCTTCAGCGGGCAGGTGGGGGTGTACGGCCTCCCCTCGGGGCGGCTCCTGAAGGTGCTGCCGGTGTTCTCGCAGAACGCCGAGAACGCCTACGGCTACAGCGAGGAAACCAAGGCGATGCTGAACACCTCCTACGGGTTCATTCCGTGGGACGACTCGCACCATCCCGAGCTCTCGATGACGAACGGCGTGCCGGACGGCCGCTGGCTCTTCATCAACGGCAACAACACACCGCGCGTGGCCCGGCTCGATCTGGTGGATTTTACCACCGCCGAGATCCTCGAGATCCCGCATTCGGCGGGGAACCACGCGTCACCCTTCGTGACCGAGAACACCGAGTACTCGGTGGCGGCCACGCGCTTCAGCGTACCGACGCCGCAGGCCGACGTGCCGATCGCGTCCTATAAGGAGAACTTTCGCGGCCTCCTGACCTTCATCAAGGTCGACAGTACCACCGGGCACATGTCCATTGCCTTCCAGATCCTGATGCCGGGCTTCAACTACGATCTGTCGCACTCCGGCAAGGGCCCCTCGCGCGAGTGGTCGTTCTTCACCTCCTACAACTCCGAGGAAGCCAGCACGCTCCTCGAGGTCAACGCGTCGCAGAAGGACAAGGACTACATCGCGGCGGTGCACTGGACCGTGGCCGAGCAGTGCGTGGCGCAGGGCAAGGCCAGACAGGTGCCCGCCCGTTATGCGCACAACGTGATGGACCCGAAGACCCACGTGGCCACCACCACGATGCTGACGAGCACCACGTTCCTCGATGCGAAGGATTGCCCCGGCGTGGTGTACTACCTGCCGACCCCGAAGTCACCGCACGGCGTGGATGTGGATCCGTCGGGTGAATTGATTGCGGCCGGCGGCAAGTTGGCCAGCGTGATCCCGGTGCACTCGTTCAGCCGAATGATCAAGGCGATCGAGGACAAGGCGTTTGACGGCGAAGTCAACGGCGTGCCGATCCTCAAGTACGACGCGGTCATCGCTGGCGAGGTCAAGGAACCCGGCCTCGGCCCGCTCCACACCGAGTTCGACGGGCAGGGCAACGCCTACACCTCGATGTTCCTCTCCTCGGAAATCGTGAAGTGGTCGCTCAAGGACTTCACGGTGCTGGACCGGATCCCGACCTACTACTCGATCGGGCACCTCTCCATCCCGGGCGGCGATACCCGCCAGCCCTGGGGCAAGTACGTCGTGGCGCTCAACAAGATCACCAAGGACCGCTATCTCCCGACCGGACCCGAGCTCACCCAGTCGGCGCAGCTGATCGACATTTCCGGGCCCAAGATGCGGCTCCTGCTCGACTTCCCGACGATCGGCGAGCCGCATTACGCGCAGGCCATCCCGGCCGCGCTGGTCACCAAGAACCAGGTCCGGACCTTCGACCTGGCCACCAACGGCGATCCGTACGCGGCGCTGAACGAGGGCGCCACCGGCGTCACCCGGCAGGGCCGGGCGGTGCACGTCAAGATGACGAGCATCCGGAGCCACTTCATGCCCGACAACATCGAGGGCGTGCAGGTGGGCGACTCGGTGTTCTTCCATATCACCAACCTCGAGCAGGACTGGGACGTGCCGCACGGCTTCGCCATCACCGGCCTCAACAACTCGGAGCTCCTGATCATGCCGGGCGAAACCCGCACGATCGTCTGGGTGCCGAGCAAGGTCGGGGTGTTCCCGTTCTACTGCACCGACTTCTGCTCGGCGCTCCACCAGGAGATGCAGGGCTGGGTGCGGGTGTCGCCCCGCGGCAGCAGCGTGGCGCTGGTGGCCAACAAGCCGGCCACTCACTAGGTAACCGGCGGGCGGGAGGGGGCAATCCCCCTCCCGTGCCGCCCACCGAGGTCTCTCCTCATGTCCCGCGCCAGCCGTCTGCTCGTCGTCCTCGCGGCCCTCTCGATGGCCGTGGTCTATGCGCTGCCGCTGTGGCACATCGGGCTCCAGGCGCCGCAGTACCCCGAGGGGATCGGGCTCTACATCGCCGTCAACGAGATTGTCGGCGAAAAGCCCCAGGACCTCAACAGCATCAACGGCCTCAACCACTACATCGGCATGAAGGCGATCGAACCGGGCGACATTCCGGAACTCCGCTTCATGCCGAAGATCATCGCGGCCTTGATCGCGTCCGGCGTCCTCGTGGCGGCGCTGGGGAAGCGCGGGCTCCTCACGGGCTACGCCGCGGCGCTGGTGCTCTTCTCGCTCGCGGGGCTCGCGGACTTCTACAAGTGGTCGTACGATTACGGGCACAACCTCGACCCGCACGCCGCCATCAAGGTGCCCGGCATGTCCTACCAGCCGCCGCTCATCGGCAGCAAGCAGATCCTCAATTTCCACGCGACCAGCTGGCCGGCCGCCGGAGGCTGGGTCCTCATCGTGGCCGTGTCCCTCGTGGTGCTGACGGCGCTCTGGGAGCGGCAGCGGGCCAGGGGCGCCAGGGCGTGAGGCCCGCCTCCGTTCGGCTCCTCGCGGCCGCGCTGTCAGGGGCGGCCGCGCTCGCGTGCGCCACCCCCGGTCCCGTCCCGATCACGCTCGGCGCCCAGGACTGCGCGCACTGCCACATGACGATCGCCGACCCGCGGTTCGCCGCGGAGCTGGTGACCCGCACCGGGAAGGTCTTCGCGTTCGATGACGCCGGGTGCCTCGCCACCTTCGCGGTGAGCGGGCCGGTCGGGCCTGAACAGGTCCACTCGGCCTGGGTCACGGACTTCCGGCACCCGGGGACGTTGATCCCCGCGCAGGACGCCCGCTTCCTCCGCACCGACCGCGTCCAGACGCCGATGGGGAGCAGTCTCGTGGCCGTGCCGCGCGCCGCCGGCGACAGCCTGCAGGCCGCCCTCGGCGGCACCCTCCTCGACTGGGGCGAGGTGCTCGCCGCCGCCCGCCCGCCGGCGTAGGGGCGGACGGCCGTGCGCCCCTACGCTGATGATCGCCACGGCGTCACATTAGATTTGCCCATGCTTCCCTCCCTTCGTGCCCGCCTGCTCACCGGGCTCCTCCTCGCCACGCCTGCGGCAGTCTTCGCGCAATCCGTAGTCGTCGTCGACCCCGCCGGCCCGGTGCGCACGGTCACGGAGGCCCTGGCGCTGGTGACCCCGGGAGGCCGCATCACGGTGCGGGCCGGCACGTACCGGGAGCCGGTCATCGCCGTGACCCGGCCGGTCACGATCGTGGGCGAAGCGGGCGCGGTGTTCGAGGGGGGCGACCACGGGATCTTCCTCGTCACCGCCGATCATGTGACGCTCCGTGGGCTGACGCTGCGGCACGTCGCGCCGAGCTTCGTGGAGGACCGTGCCGCAATCCGCTTCGACAGCGTCGCCGACTGCGTGGTGGAAGACAGCCGCCTGGAAGGCACCTTCTTCGGCATCTACCTCGCGCGGAGCCGGAACTGCCGGATTTCGCGGAACGTCGTGGAGGGCACGGCCACGGCGGAAATGTCCGCGGGCAATGCGATCCACCTGTTCCACTCCCGCGAGGTGACGATCGACGGGAACCGGCTCACCGGGCACCGCGACGGGATCTACCTCGAATTTGCCGAGGATGCCCGCGTCCTCGGCAATGAAAGCCGGGACAACCTGCGGTACGGCCTCCACTTCATGTTCTCCCACCGGTGCGAGTACCGGGACAACCGGTTCATCGACAACGGCGCCGGCGTGGCCGTGATGTACACCCGCCGGATGGTCATGGAGGGGAACACCTTCGCCGACAACTGGGGTGCGTCGTCTTACGGGCTGCTGCTGAAGGAAATCCGGGACAGCCGAATCATCGGGAACACCTTCCGGCAGAACACCGTCGGCCTGTACCTCGAGGGATCGGCCCGGAACGAGGTGACGGGAAACCACTTCCAGTCGAACGGCTGGGCCGTGCGGGTGCTGGCGGACGCGGAGGGCAACGTCTTTTCGCGGAACACCTTCGTGGGGAACTCCTTCGACGTGTCCACCAACAGCCGGAGCAACGTGAGCACCTTCCGCGGCAATTTCTGGGATCACTACGAGGGCTACGACCTCGACCACGACGGCGTCGGCGACGTGCCTTACCACCCGGTGCGCCTCTTCTCGCTCCTGGTGGAGCAGAACGAACCGTCGCTCATCCTCCTGCGGAGCTTCTTCGTGGACCTGCTCGACGCGGCCGAACGCGTGATGCCGGTGCTCACCCCGGAAACCCTGCGTGACGACCATCCCCTGATGCAGGCGCCGGCATGACCGCCGCGACGGCCGTTGCTCCCGCGGTCGAGTTCCGCGCGCTCCGGAAGCGCTTTGGGCGGCTCGCGGCGCTCGACGGCGTGGACATCCAGGTGGCGCCCGGGCGCGTCACGGCGCTGGTCGGCCCCAACGGCGCCGGCAAGTCCACGCTCATCAAGTGCCTGCTCGGCCTGGTCCGCCCCGACGAGGGGAGCATCCTGCTGGGCGGAAATCCGCTGGGGGCGGGCTGGGCGTACCGGCGGGAACTGGGCTACATGCCGCAGGCCCCCCGCTTTCCCGACAACCTGACCGGCCGGGAAGTGGTGGCCATGCTGCGCGATCTCCGCGGGCGCGGCGGCGACCACGACGAGGAACTGCTGGACTGGTTCGGGGAATCGGGGGCGCTGGACCGCCCGGTGCGCGTGCTTTCGGGCGGGACCCGCCAGAAGCTCAACGCTGCCATCGCGTTCCTGTTCCGGCCAGTGCTCCTCATCCTGGACGAGCCGACGGCGGGCCTCGACCCGGTGGCGAGCGGCATCCTCAAGGACAAGATCCGCCGGGTGCGCGACGCGGGCGCCACCGTGGTCCTGAGTTCGCACCTGATGGCGGAACTGGAGGAGCTGGCGGAGGACCTCGTGTTCCTGGTGGAGGGGCGCGTGCGGTATGCGGGGCCGCTGTCGGGGCTGAAGGAGCGGACGGGCGAGGCGGGGCTCGAGCGCGCGATGGCCGCGCTCCTCAAGCGGGGTGGCGCATGACCACCGTCCTCCGCGTGCTCAAGTACGAGCTGCACAACGTGGTGCGGAGCCGGGCGGTGCTGGTGTACACCCTGTTCCTCTTCCTGCTGACGGACGTGCTCTTTCGCTTCGGCGGGGAGGGTGCCCGCGTGGTGCTCTCGCTGCTCAACGTGGTGCTGCTCTTCGTGCCGCTGGTGAGCGTGGTGTTCGGCACCATGTACGTGTACAGCGCGCGGGAGTTCACCGAGCTCCTGCTGGCGCAACCGGTGGGCCGGCGGTCGCTCTTCGCGGGGCTCTACCTGGGCCTGGCGCTGCCGCTGGCGGGGGCGTTCCTCGTCGGGGTGGGGCTGCCGTTCGTGATCCACGCGAAGGCCGAGGCGGCGCTGTGGGGTCCGCTGGCCATGCTGTTCGCGGGAGGGCTGCTGCTCACGCTCGTGTTCACCGCGGTGGCCATGCTGCTCGCCACGCTGTTCGACGACCGCGCCAAGGGGCTCGGCGGCGCCATCCTCATCTGGCTCGGCTGCGCCATCCTCTACGACGGGGTCATTCTGCTCCTGATCACGATGTTCCGGGATTACCCGCTCGAACGGCCGGTGCTGGTGCTGACGCTACTCAATCCGATCGACCTCGGGCGGGTGCTGTTGCTCCTGCAGTTCGACACGGCGGCGTTGATGGGGTACACGGGGGCAGTGTTCGAGAAGTTCTTCGGGACGTCGGCCGGTCGGGTGACGGTGCTGGTGGCGCTGGCCGTGCAGGCGACGGTGCCGCTGTTGCTGGCGAGCCGCGTGTTCCGCCGGAAGGACTTCTAGCTCCTACTCTCCGAAGGCCTTGATCCGCGGCCAGGCGGCCGCGGCGAAGGCCGCCGCCGCAAGCAGTTCCGCCGCGCGCCCTGTCAGCACCACCGCATCCGGCGCCCCCACGCTCCGCCCCACCCCTGCCAGCAGCACGCCCCCGTTCAGCAGCAGCCACGCCGCCCACACCGGCGCCGCCGGCCCCCGCTCCGGTTGGCGCGGATACTTGGGCAGGATCCACCACGCCACGCCCATTGCCAGCTGCACCATCCAGCCGA
>DAOMFQ010000081.1:7167-9608 GCA_035429905.1 Gemmatimonadales bacterium | reverse complement strand
CGCCCCGCAGCCGGCGGGGCGGTCGTCGGCATGGTGCTCAGTGCGACCAAGAAGAATCCACTCACGGTCCGGCTGATCGGCAACACGCGCGTGCACGCGGACTCGCTCTCGCTCGTGAACCTCCGGCTCGCGCCGGGCCAGGCGGACCTCGCCAAGAAGCGCGACGTCAGTGTGGCCCTGCCCCGCCTGCCAGAACCGGCAGCCGGCGCCGCGCTCGACCTCCCGCCGCGCACCCGGGCCGCCGAGGCCCAGCTGCGCACGCGGTTGCCGGTTCGCGTCGGCGCGCTCTGCAGCGGCGTGATGCCGGGCTCGGCCGCCTTCCTCGGTACCCGGCCCGACGCGGACACCACGGCGTTCCTGGCAGTCTTCGGGGTGACCCCCGGCCTGGTGCAACCTTGTCCGAAGGGCCGGTAGGGGCGCGTGACCCTCGTCCGGGTGGCGCACACCACGGCCCGACTCGAGGACCTCCCCGGGCTGCTCGACCTGGCGGTCGAGGCGGCGCGGGAATCGGGCGCGGACGACGCAGGTCAGCACGACGTCCGCCTGGCCGCCGAGGAAGTGCTGATCAACGTCATTCACCATGCGTATGGGGGCGGTGCGCCCGGTCCGCTGGTGCTGCGGGCGCGGGTGGAACCCGGTGCGCTCACGCTGAGCATCATTGACGAGGGCAGCCCGTTTCCTCCGGAGCTGGCGCCGCCGCCCGACCTGACGGCCGGGTGGGCCGACCGGCGCATCGGGGGGCTGGGGTGGCACCTGGTGGGCAAGGTGATGGACGAGGTGCGTCATCGCGGGCTCGGCGCCCGCGGCAATGAACTCACGATGGTCAAGCGATTCGGGAGTGCCGGGTCGTCAACTTCCACCACGCAGGGACAAGCGATCATGCAGATTGAAGTCGAACGCCGCGGCCAGGTGACCGTGGCGAGCGTGAAGGGCAATGTGGACGGCTTGACCTCCACGGAATTGAACCGGGTGCTGGGCGGTGAGGTGGCGGGAGGGGGCCACCGGCTGGTGGTGTCGCTCGAGGGCGTCGACTACACGAGCAGCGCGGGGCTTCGGGTGCTGCTGGCGGTGGTGAAGGACGCGCGGAGCCAGGGCGGCGACGTCCGGCTGGCCGGCGTGCGCGACAACGTCCGCAAGGTGCTCGAGCTGAGCGGTTTCACCAGCATTCTCAAGCTCTTCCCGGACGTCGACTCTGCGGTGGCCAGCTTCGCCGCCTAGTCTCCACTCGCTGCCCGCCGCACGGCGAGCAGCGTAATGTCGTCCGCCTGCTCCGCACCCGCGGCCCAGGCGTCCACCGCCGTGAGCAGGCCGTCCAGCAGTTCGTTCGCCGGACGCTGTCCCCCGCCGATCGTCGCCAGCGTCCGCCCCTCACCGAAGAGCTCCTCCCCGATCGCGGTCCGCGCCTCGGTCACCCCATCGGTCCAGGCCACCAGCGTTTCGCCGTCCGCCAGCGTGGTCGTGCCCACCTCGAAGGCCAGTCCCGGCAGGAGGCCGAGCGCCGGCCCGGTCGGCGGCAACTGGCGCATTCCGGTCGGCCCGACAACCACGGGAGGTTCGTGCCCGGCATTCACGTACTGGACCAGGCCGGTGTCGCCGTCCACGATGGCGAAGAACACCGTGGCGAACATGTTCGAGCGGCTGTGGGTGCCGGCGATGTAGTCGTTGGCGAGCGTGATCGTCCGGAGGAGGTGGGCAGTGACCGCGTCCGCCCGCGGGCCGGTCTCCCGCCGCCGCTCCACGCCGGCGCCCCGGTCGTTCCAGCGCGCGCCGTCCGACTGTTCGGCGAGGGCGCGGAGCAGGCTCCGGAAGAGCGCCATGAAGAGCGCGGCGCCGACGCCCTTGTCGCAGACGTCGCCGATCGCGGCGACCATTTCCCGGCCCCCGCCGATCGGGAAGAGGTCGTAGAAATCGCCCGAGACCATCTTCGCCGAGCGGAGGCGCGCGGCGAACTCGAAGCCGGGCAGGGTGGGGATCTTGTCGGGGAGGAAGTGCGCCTGGATTTCCCGGCCGATCTCGAGCTCCCGCTCGAGGCTCTTCTGGTAGAGGTGTTCCCGCTCCCGGAGGCGCTTGCGGGCCAGCGAGGCCCCGAGCCGCGCCTGCAGGATGACCGGATCGAATGGCTTCGGGAGGTAGTCGTCCGCCCCGAGCTCGATGCAGCGGGCGATGCTCTCCTTCTCGTCCACCGCCGAGATCATGATGACGGGCACTTGCCGCAGTTGCTCGTCGGCCGCCATCGTCTCGAGCACCTGGTACCCGTTCATGTTGGGCATCATGATGTCGAGCAGCACCACGTCCACCCGGTGCGAGCGGAGCATGGCGAGCGCCTGCACGCCATCCTCGGCCATGAGCACCTCGTGGCCGAGCTTGCGCACCCGCCGGGCGAGGAGGTCGCGGTTCATCTCGACGTCGTCGGTCACGAGGATCTGTGCCGGCGTATCGGG
>DAOMFQ010000081.1:0-7067 GCA_035429905.1 Gemmatimonadales bacterium | reverse complement strand
GGCGGTGGGCTGATCATGGGGGGGAAGGATGCGGGCGGCCTGCCCGGCGCGCAACCGTCCGTTATGCGGGGAGAAACGCGTCCAGCCGGCGGCGAAATTCGTCGAACGCCTCGACGTAGGGCACGTGACCGCAGTCGGCGAGCAGGTGGAGCGGGGCCGCCAGGAGCGCGGCCAGCGTTTGCGCGGACTCCGCCGGGATCGGGTCGTCGTCACCGTGCACCACGATCGCGGGAATCCGCAGGCGGGCGAGCGCCGGCCGGAGGTCGTAATCGCCGAGGCTGTCCCAGACCTCCTGCTGCGTGCGCCCCGTGACCCGGAACGGCGTAAGCCCCGACACCTTGGCCGGGTCGTGGAAGTATCCCGCCACCGAGAGCTCGAAGGTGCGGCGCTGGAAGGCTGCCGGGTCGCGCTCGCGGAGGCCGCTGGCACGGAGCGTCGCGCGTGCCTCCTGCAGTGCCGGCGCCATGGTCCGCTCGGTGAACCGCCGTTCGAATTCGAGACGGGCCGCGCGCCAGGCGGGGGCGGGCGATACCAGCGCGAGCCGCTCGACGCGCCCGGGGTGCTCGGTCGCGTAGAGCAGTGCGAGCAGCCCGCCCCAGGAGTAGCCCGCGATGCTCAGGCGCTCGAGGCCCCAGGCCTCGCGGAGCGCCTCGAGGTCCGCCACCTGTTCGCGCCAGCCGACCGGCACGTCGCGCGGCACCGCGGAACGTCCGCCGCCCCGTTGGTCGTAATAGATGAGGGTGCGGCGGTCGGCCAGCGCGTCGAAGCCGGGGAGGAGGTAGTCGTGGTGCGCGCCGGGGCCGCCGTGGAGGACGACGGTGGCGGGCCCGTGCCCGAGCCGGCGCTCGAAGAGCTCCACGCCGCGGAGGGACCGGGTCAGGGTCTCAGCCGTAGGCAGCACGCAGTTCCTCGACGGTATTGGCATGGATGGCCACGATGTCCTCGATGCGCTCGGCGTATCCTCCCGCGAGCGTGACGGCCACCGGGATGCCGCGGCGCTGGCAGGCGGAAAACACCCGGCGGTCGCGCTCCCGCAGTCCATCCATCGACAGTGCCAACCGGCCGAATCGATCCCCCGCGTAGGGATCGGCGCCCGCCAGGTAGAACACGAGATCGGCGGACGCCTCGTCGAGCGCGTCGTCGAGATGAGCCTGCAGCTCGGCCAGGTACGCGGAATCATCGGTGCCGTCGGCCAGCTCGACGTCGCGCCGGCTTCGCTCGCGGTGGAACGGATAGTTGCCTTGGCCGTGCATCGAGAAGGTGTAGACGTCGGGGTCCTGGTCGAAAATCCGGGCAGTGCCGTTGCCCTGGTGCACGTCGAGGTCCACCACGGCCACCCGGCGCAGGTGCCCTTCGCGCTGCAGCAGGCGCGTGGCCACCGCCACATCGTTGAACACGCAGAATCCCTCGCCGTGCCCGGCGAAGGCGTGATGGGTGCCACCGGCCAGGGTGAGCCCGGCCCCGCCCGCGAGCGCGTCGCGTGCGGCCTCGACCGTGCCTTGCACGGTCCGGAACGACCGCTCCCGGAGCCCGGGGCCCCAGGGGAAGCCGAGGCGTCGCGTCGCCGCCTCGCTCAGGGTGCCGTCCTCGATCGAGCATATGTAGGCATCGGCATGGACCAGCGCGAGCGCGGTCCGGTCCACGCGATCCGGTTCGTGGATGTCCGCATGGTCGACGAGGCCGCGCGCCGTCACGCCTTCGCGCACTGCCTGGTACTTGGCGATCGGGAAGCGGTGGCCTGGCGGGAGGGCGACGACGAACCGGGAGGAGGACCAGGCTCTCACAACAGGACGGCGAGGGCGTCCGCCACCTGGCGGACCGCGGCTTCCTCCGCCGGCGAGAATGGGTCGGGCACGTCGCTGTCCACGTCGATCTGCCCGAGGATCGCCGCGCCACGGCGGATCAGCACCACGAGCTCCGACCGGGTCTCGAGGTTGCAGGCGAGGTAGTTGCCGACGGCACGGACGTCGCCGACGTTCTGGTCCCGGCCGGTCGCCACGGCGGTGCCGCAGACCCCGGTGCCGACCGTGATGCGGGTATGGTCGGTGACCCGGCCGCTGAACGCCTCGAGCACCAGTTCGCTGCCGTGGAGCATGTACAGGTAGACGGAGGTATAGGGCGGGCCGGCGGCGCGAATCCGGTCGGCGGCGAGCTGGAGCAGCGCCTGCCGGCCGGCGTTGTGGGTGAACGCGCTCCGCAGCGCGGCGACCACGCGGTCGGCGTCCAGCACCACCGTGCTCACCCGCCGCGCTTGCCGAGCGTGACGTCGAGCTTCTTCTCGGCGCCGTCCCGCAGCACGACGACCACGACCTTGTCGCCCGGCTTGTAGGAGCGGAGCGCGCCGGTCATTTCCTCGAGGTTGGACACGTCGTAGTCGCCGATCTTTGTGATCACGTCGCCGCCCTGCATGCCGGCCACTTCCGCGGGGCTTCCCTTCGACACGCCCGTGATCTTCACGCCGCCGGCCTCGCCCGAGGCCATGTCCGGGATGGTGCCAAGGTAGGCCCCGTACCCTGACGTGACCGCTGCACCGCCCTTCGGGGCCGGCGGGGGCACGTCGACGAAAGTGAGCCGCGTCGGCCGGTTGGCGAGGGCCGTCGTCATGGCTGCCGCGAAGTCAGCCACGCGCACCAGCCCCTGGGCATTGATCTTGTCCCAGTCGTCCGTGCTGCGGTGATAGTCCGAGTGCAGGTCCGTGAAGAAGTGGAGCACCGGGATCTTCGCCGCGTAGAACGAGGTCTGGTCGCTGGGCCCGTAGCCCTCGGGCTGCGGGCGGAGATCGAACTTGGCATACCAGTTGAGCGAGTCCAGCAGGGCCGGGAACTCGGCCGCCGTGCCGGTACCGTACACGATCAGCTTGTCGTTCTTCAGGCGGCCAACCATGTCGAGGTTGATCATCGCCTCGGTGGCCGCGAGCGGGTAGAGCGGGTGCTTCACGTAGTAGTCCGACCCGAGCAGGCCCAGTTCCTCGCCGCTGAACGCGATGAAGACCACGGTGCGCGCCGGCGGGGAGGCATGGAGGCGGCTCGCGATGGCCAGGAGTGCCGCCGACCCCGAGGCGTTGTCGTCCGCACCATTGTGCACGCGGCCGGTGCTGTCGGGGGAGTCCATGGCCCCGAAGCCCCCGAGCCCGAGGTGGTCGTAGTGCGCGCCGACGATGACCGTCTCGTTACGGAGCACCGGATCGCGGCCCGGCAGGATCCCGATGACGTTCTTCCCGTGGAGCTCGCCGAGGTTGGCGTGCTGGACCGCCGGCGCGTCCTTGGAGACCGTGAAATCCTGGAACCAGCCGCCGGGAGGCGCCTGCAGCCCGGCCTGGGCAAACCGGCGAGCCATGTACGCGGCGGCGGAATCGGCGCCCGCGGTCCCCGTCAGGCGTCCGCCCAGCTCGTCGGCCGACAGCACCTTCACGTCGGTCTGCGCGCGCTTGGCTTCCTTGTCGAGGGGGGGAGCGGCGGTCTGGCCGTGCAGCGGGGCGATGAACACAGCACCGAGGAGGACACCGAGGAGGGAACGCGAGATCATGCGGGTCACGAGACGCTCGAAAGTTGGAGTCCGGCCAGGGTTGCCGGGCTTGGCTGACACCCTAAGATTCTAACCTCGGGGAGGGCCGGAACCCAAATGGCTGTCGTCCCCGTCTCCCACCTCCGGGGTCCCGTGAACGCCCGTCTCCTCGCGCTCCTCCCGGCCGCCATCGCCATCAACCTGGTCGTCGGCGGCCTCGTCAACGCGGTGGGGCTTCCCCTCTACCTCGATTCCATCGGTACGATCCTCGCCACCGTGCTGGCAGGCCCGGTGGTCGGCATGCTCGTCGGCGTCGTCGGGCAGGTGCTGTTCGGCCTCATCAATGGATACCAGTGGATTCCGTTCGGGGTCATCCAGGTCGTGATCGCGGGGCTGGCCGGCCTGGCCGCCGCACATGCCGGATTCCGCTCGACCGGCCGCACCGTGGTCTGGGGCCTCCTCACCGGGCTCGTGGCCGGCTCGCTCTCCTCGGTCATCTCCTACGTCCTGTTCAAGGGCGTCACGGCGACCGGCACGACTGCGGTGGTCACCGTGCTGGTCAAGTTCGGGTGGACGCTCCCGGTGGCGGTGACCGCCTCCAGCCTGACCCTCGACCTGATGGACAAGGCGGCCGCGTTCCTCCTCGTCGGTATCCTTGTGCGCGCGCTGCCGAACCGGATGATGGGCCGATTCCCACGGGCAGCCCGGGCGGTCGGGCGGTGACACTGGCTCCGGGCGCACTCGCCGCCCGCGCCCATCCCTTCACGCCGCTCGTCCTCACTGTGTGCATTGCCGTGACCGCAGTGGCACTGCCCGGCACCGAAGCGGCGGTGGCGGTGTACGCGGCCACCCTCCTGCTGGTCATCGTCGCCGGCGCGGGCCGCGCGGCGCTCCGGGCGCTGATTCCGCTCGCGCCCCTCTGGTTCTTCCTGCTCCTCCTGCACGGGGTCCTCGGCGGTGGGGAGACTCTGACGGTCCTCGGCGCGACGCTCTCGCGAGGTGGCCTCACGCTCGCTGCGACGCAGGCCGCCCGGCTCGGCGCCATCGCCACGGCCTCCCTCGCACTGTATGCCTCCTTCTCCCCGGCCCGGTTCGTGGACGCCGTCGCCCAGCGCGGTTGGTCGTTCTCCCTGGCGTACGTGGTCGTGGCGACGCTGTTGGCCCTGCCGCGCTTCCGGGCCCGCGCGGCGTCCATCCTCGAGGCGCAGCGAAGCCGGGGCCTTCGGCTTCGCGGCAGTCCGTTCAACCGGCTGCGCGCCATCGGGCCGATCACCTTTCCGCTGGTGCTGGGCGCCCTCGCCGAGGTGGACGAGCGGGGGTTTGCGCTGGAGACGCGCTGCGCGAGCGCGGTGGAGCGGCGAACGGCGCTGGCCCCGCCGCCGGACCGGGCGCTCGACCGCGTAGCGCGCTGGGTCGGCATCGCCGCGGCCCTGGCCGCGGTGATGTGGAGACTCCTGGCGTGAGCGCTCTTGACCTGCGGCTCGTCGACTTCACGTACCCAGGTGCGCCATCGCCCGCCCTGTCGCAGTGCACGCTCTGCGCGGAAGCGGGCGCCGTCACCTGGCTCACCGGGGCGCTCGGATCGGGGACCAGTACCGCACTGCTGGTCGCTGCGGGCCTGGCCCCTCGGCACACCGGTGGACTCCGTGCGGGTCAGGTTCGGACCCTCGGCGTGGATCCGGCGGATCCCTCATCGGCCCGGGACCTCGGGGGCCGGGTGGCGCTGGTCCTGCCCTCCCCGGTATCCCAGCTGTCGGGCATTGCCGAAACCGTGGCGCAGGAGGTGGCGTTTGCGCCGGCCAACCTCGGGTGGGCGGCCGGTCGGATCCACGACGGCGTCGCTCGCGCACTCGACATCCTGGGCATTTCGCACCTCGCGGACCGGGACCCTGCGACCCTGTCCGGCGGGGAGATGCAGCGCACGGTCCTCGCCGCCACGCTGGTGCTGGCGCCGGAGCTGTGGCTGCTGGACGAGCCGGCGTCGGCGCTCGATGCGGGGGGGCGGGCGCTGCTCCACCGATTGCTGCGCGCGGAGGCAGAGCGCGGATCCGCGGTCGTGGTCGCCAGCGAGGACGCCGACGGCCTCGCCGGCGTGGCCGACCGCCTCGTGGTCTTCGACGCGGGGCGTCCGGTCCTGGAGGGGAGCCCCGACGCCGTGCTCCGCGGCGACCCGGTCTGGGAGGCCGGTGCCGGCTCCACGACGATCGCCGCACTCGCGCGCGCCGCACAGGTGAGTGCGCCTCGGCCGCTGACCGTCGAGGAGGGAGTGGCACAGTGGACGCGGTGACGCCGCTCGTCCTGGATGGGGTGCGGTTCGGCTATGGCGCCGAGCCGGTGCTCGACGGGGTCTCCCTCCGCCTGGAGGCGGGGGAGGGGGTGGCGCTGCTCGGCGCCAACGGGGCCGGGAAGACCACGCTCACGAGACTCGCGATGGCGCTCCGGCATCCGCAACAGGGGAGCGTCTCGACGTGCGGACGAGACACCGCCCGTCGGAAGCCGGAGGACCTGGCGGACGTGACGGGGTACCTCTTCCAGCACCCGGAGGCTCAACTCTTCGCGCAGACAGTGCGTGGAGAGGTGGCCTTCGGGCCGGAACGCTTGCGATGGGCCGCCGGTCGCGTCGCGATGGCGGTGGCAGCGGTGCTCGACGAGCTCGGGCTCGCGCCGCACGCCGACAAGCACCCCTACGACCTGCCCACGCCGACCCGGCGGCTCGTGGCGCTGGCGGCCGCCCTGGTGGCTTCCCCGACCCTGTTGATTCTTGACGAGCCGACCGCCGGCCTGGACCGCAACTCGCGCGTTCGTGTGGCCCGCGCCGTCACCGCCAGGCGCAGGGCAGGCACCGCGGTGCTGGCCGTCACCCACGATTTCGGCTTCGCAGTCGAGGTCCTCGACCGGGCAGTCGTCCTCGACCGAGCACGCATCACGCACGATATGGGGCTGACTGACCTGCTCGGCCGGCTCCCCGAGTTCCCCGCGCCGCCGCTGCTGGAGCTGGCCCGCCGCCTCGGCATCGAGAAGGTGCGGGCCTCCCTCGATGCCCTGGCGCCGGTCTTGACTTCTCACCCCGAGACCGGGACGCTTTAGGCATGGCCGCCCCCTCCTCCGCCGTGACCGCGCTCGCCAACCTGATCACCCTGCTGCAGACCGACCCGGAGGACCGGGACCGGTTGAAGGCGGCGTTCCGCGACCTGTACGCCATCGTCGAACCCGCGGGCGCCACGCTCTCGATGGATGTCAACGGATTGCTGATGGACGGCACGCCGCTACCGCACGGCATTCCCGGGGCGGGCGACGTGCGAATCCGGTTCCACGCGCACGGCGTGGGCAGCGTCCGGGTGCCGGCCGGCGTGAAGCCGGCTGACCTCCTCGCCGTGGTGCGGCTGCTCGCGGCGGAACCGGTGGAGGCTTCGGTGGAGTCGTTCGTCCGGCGCCTTCCCGTGGAGGCGGCGCTGGCGATCCTGGTCGACGGCCCGCGCCGGCTGCCGCAGGCGCACGACATGCGGACCCTCGACCACCTGAGCGTGCCCATCGGCGGCGGCCGCGCTGCTGCCCCGCCTCCC
>DAOMFQ010000080.1:3638-9630 GCA_035429905.1 Gemmatimonadales bacterium | reverse complement strand
GCGCGGGAGGGGATGCGGTTTCCGTTATAGCGAAGCCGCGCCTGCTCAGTCGATGAACCGCGCCCGCGTTCCGGGACTGGGGAGGGGACAGGCGTCGTAGCGGCCGAAGAGGCGGTAGCGGTGCCGGGCGAAGAGATCGTAGGCCCAGTCGCGGACGAAGCGCGGCACCAGCCGGAACACGACGGCCGCCCGCCAGGGCCAGCCGAGGTAGTCCACAATCGAAAGAATGGCATCGGAGCGCACCAGCGGCGGCGCGCCGGGGGGCGGCCCGTCCACATCCACTAATACGAGCGAATCCACGCCGGCCAGGGCCGGGAAGCGGCGCAATACGTCTCCCGCAAAGTCCCCCTGGAGCGGCGCAAACCGCATTCTCCCGCCCGGATCGCGAGCCAGGACGAACTGCACCGTCCGGTCGCAGAACCCGCAGAGCCCGTCGTACAGCAGCACCTGGTGCCTCACGCAACTCGCTCCAGTCTCCCGACTTGCGGTACCTGTCGAGCCCGCCGGGGCGCCCGGAAGCTAGCCGAATGCGCCGGCGGCCCCCCCTTTGCGGGAATGACACTGCTTGCACGCCCCCGCGACCCTCGCTACGGAGGCCGAATGCGGTACCTCTACCTGATCGCCGGGTGCGTCATCGCCCTGGCCGGCGCCTACTACATCGCCAATACCTTCCTTCAGCTGGCCGACTGGATGGACGAGATCGGCGTCATCGCCGGGCTGGTCTTCCTCTACCTCGGCACACTCAACATCCTGAACTACTGGTACGGCAGCAAGGCCCGCGGCGTCCGGTGGGCGGCCGTCCTGGCCAACATCGCGATGATGACGGTCTGCTGGGTCATCGGCGCCAATCCGGAAGGGCTCGAATGGGGCCTGATCGGCGCGCTGGTGCTCGCCGCCGTTCTCTCGCTCAGCTCCCGGTCCACCCGACCGGCGTAGGGCGCCCCGGCGTGGCCGGCGCGCCGGCGACGGTTATTATGGGGAGGTGACGACCAACCGCCGGAGATTCCCCGCACTGCCGGTTCTCGCCGCGGCGCTGGGCATCGCCACGCTCGGTCCGACGACCGCCGCCGCCCAGTCCGAGCGTCCCAATATCCTCTTCATCGCCGTGGACGACCTCCGTCCCACCCTCGGCGCCTATGGCGATTCCGTCATCAAGACGCCGAACATCGATCGCCTTGCTCGCTCCGGCGTGGTGTTCCTGAACGCCCATGTCCAGCAGGCGGTCTGCAATCCCTCCCGCGCCAGCCTGATGACCGGCCTCCGTCCCGATTCGCTCCGGGTCTGGGACCTCGATACCGATTTCCGGGTGACCACGCCCGGCGCGGTCACCCTTCCGCAACACTTCCGGCAGCACGGCTACCGGGCCGTGAGCGTCGGCAAGATCTACCACAACGTGCTGCCGGATACCCTGTCCTGGAGCGAGCCCGAGTACAAGGTCCCGGGATTCCCGTACGACCCGGACGCGGTGTACCGGAGCCCCGAGAACATCGCCATCCAGGAAGCGCGCAAGGCGGAACTGATCCGGGCGGGGCGACAGGCGCAAGCGATCGACCAGTTCGGCGAGTGGTACCTCAAGGCCAATGCCACCGAGCGTGTGGACCTCCCGGACAGCGTGTACTACGACGGGGCCCAGACCGACTACGCCGTGCGGCGGCTGGGGGAGCTCAAGCAGGCGGGCCAGCCCTTCTTCTTCGCGGTGGGGTACTACCGTCCGCACCTGCCCTTCAACGCGCCGCAGCGCTACTGGGACCTCTATGATCCCGACTCGCTGCCGCTGGCCGGCAACCGGTTCGTGCCGGCGGGCGCGCCCCTCATGGCCGTGAACACCAACCGCGAGCTGCGGGGGTACGCCGACTTTCGGGCCGCCCCGGATCCGACCGACGGACACCTGAGCGAGGCGGACGCCCGGCGTTTGACGCACGGGTACTACGCATCCATCAGTTATGTCGACGCGCAGGTGGGGCGACTCCTCGACCGGCTCGATGCCCTCGACCTGACACGCAACACCATCGTGGTGCTCTGGGGCGACCACGGCTACAAGCTGGGCGAACACAACGGCTGGGCCAAGATGACCGACTACGTCGTCGACACCCGGGCGCCGCTCATCATCCGGGCTCCCGGCCGGATCCGCCCGGGCCTCCGCCTCGCTCAACTGGTCGAATTCGTGGACGTGTATCCCACGCTGGCGGCGCTCGCGGGCCTGCCGGTGCCGGCACGACTCCAGGGAACGAGCGCCCTGCCGCTCTTCTCCGACCCTGGGCGCACCTGGAAGGGCGCCGCCTTCAGCCAGTTCCTGCGCAACGGCATCTGGGTGGCGCAGGACAGCATCCCCTACATGGGGTACTCCATGGTGACGCCGGACTTCCACTATGTGGCGTGGATGAACTGGGACACCCGCCGGTATGTGGCGTGGGAGTTGTACGACCGGCGGGCTGATCCCGACGAAAACGTGAACCTGGCGGGCCGCCCCGACCATGCGACGCTGCGCGCCCGCCTCGAGGCGCAACGGGTGGCCGGGTGGCGCGCCGCCGTCCCATGAGCAGGCCCGACTTCGCCGTCCCCCGGCGCGCAACACAGCGCGACATCCCTGCCCTCGCGCGCGTCATCAACGCCGCCTACAAGGTCGAGGAGTTCTTCCTCAACGCCCCTCGCACCTCGGAGGCCGACCTCCGTGCCAAGCTCGACTCGCCCGCGAGTGTCTTCCTGGTCCTCGACGGGAGGGAGCCGGGCACCCTGGCGGGCGCGGTGCACGTCGAGCTCCGCGGCGAGCGGGGCTATTTCGGGCTGCTGTCGGTGGATCCGGCGCGGCAGGGCGAAGGACTGGCGCGGGTGCTGGTGGAGGCCGCCGAGGCGCACTGCCGCCAGGCCGGGTGCGTGGCGCTCGACATCGACGTGGTGAACCTGCGGACCGAACTCCCGGCCTTCTACGCCAGGTTCGGGCTTCTGCCCGTGAGCACCGCGCCCTTCCCGACGCACGAGAAGCTGAAGCGGCCCGTGCATCTCATCGTGATGAGCAAGCCGCTTGTGTAGCACCCCCCGGGCCGCATCGTCTCCCCACGCGCCACCGATTTGCCCGACCCACACTCGAGGAGTTCCCCTGCAACGATTCCTTGCGGTCGTGCTTGCCCTGTGGACGCCGGGTTGCATGTCCTGGTCGAGCTACGGCACCACGAATTTCGGCTCCACCACCCACATGGACGTCCCCGCGACCCGCGAGATCCGGGTGTGGACCGCGAAGCGCGCGATCGTGCTCCGCTCCGTGCGCTTTCCCAGGGATAGCGTGACCGGCGTACCGGTCGACGCCCCCCGGGGCTGCGACAGCTGCCGCGTGGCCTATCCGTTGCGTGCAGTGGATTCGATGCAGTCGGGGAGCTCGGAGGCGCTTCCCGTCATCCTGCTCGGCGCGGCAGGCATCTTCTTCCTCGCGGCCATCGTCACGAACGACACCGACCAGTCCGCCGACCCCGCCGCCCCCTGACCCTAGCTGTCCAGCAGCACCGCCACCGGCTTCAGCGCCGCCACCCGTGAACAGATGACCTGCAGCATGACCGTCAGCGGCACCGCGAGCAGCGCGCCGACGGGCCCCCACACCCACCCCCAGTAGAGGAGGCTCACGAAGATCGCCACCGGGTTGAGCGGAAGGTGCCTCCCCATCAGGTAGGGCGTGACGAGGTTGCCCTCCACCAGGTTGATCGCGATCGACCCCGCCATCGCCAGCACGACGGGGCCGGTGTCGTTGAACGACACCAGCGACGCCACGCCGATCAGCGCGACCGTCACCACTGCCCCGGCATAGGGAATGAAGTTGAGCAGGAACGCCGCCGTCCCCCAGAGGACGGCGTTGGGGAGCCCGATGGCGGCGAGCAGCGCCCAGGTGGCGAGCCCGACCCCCGCGCTCGTCAGCGTGTTGAGCAGCATGTAGCGCGACATCTGCCCCTCGAGCTCGCTCAGCACCTCCTCCGTGTGGTTCTCGCCATCCCGGGTGCCGATCAGGTCCGCGAGCTTCTTCCGGAACACCGGCAGCGTGGCCAGCTGGAAGTAGGTCAGGAAGACGACGGTGACCGCGGTGACGAGAAAGCTGGTGGTGCTGACGCGCAGCCGCTCCAGCAGGCCCGGCGCCTGGATCTGCACCGTCGGGGTGGCCCCGACCTGGGCGGTCTCAGTGACCTTTTCCATCGTCTTGGCGGTCTCCTGGATCGGCCGGAGCAGGCGCCGGACCTTGCGCTGGGCCTGCGTCATCATCGTCGGCGCGTCCTCGATCCAGTTGGCCGCCGGCCCCGCCAGCAGGACGCCGCCGGTCGCCATGACGCCGACCGTCCCGAACACGAGGAGCCCCGCGCCGACGGCGGTCGGGACGCCGAGGCGCCGGAGGGCCCGCACCGCCGGGTCGAGCAGCAGCGTGAACAGCCCGGCGATCGCGATGGGCAGGAGAAGGCCGGCGCCGAACTTGAGCGCCGCCGTGAGGAGGATGAGGAAGATGCCGACGAGCAGGCTCGTCGGCATCCGCGATGTGGGCAGCGTCATGAGACGATCGCTCCCTGCGTAGGCAGGAATCCTAGAGCGTGAAGTTGAGGCCGGCGGCGAGCTGCGCCGTGGAGTTGTCGTTCACCACGAAGCGCATTTCCGCGAAGGGATGGATCCGGCCCTTGAGCGACTGCACGCCGCCGAACAGGTTGAGCCCGGCTTGCGAGTCGCCGCCGCCGTCCATGATGTTGAGGCCCGCGCCAAGGTAGAGCCAGCTCACCGACGCCGGCGCCACCCGCCACTTCAGGTCCGCGTTGAGGCTCCAAAGCGAGGGGTCCGTGAAGAAGACGTCGAACGAGGGGTAGAACTCGAGGTTGCTGGAAATCGGCAGGCTGAATTGCGCGCCCACGCCGATCTCCTCGGCGTCGAACTGGTACGACAGCCGGGGCCCGAGGTGCATCTTGTGGGTCTCGGTCTGGGCCTGCGCCGTGCCCGCCAGGACAAAGCCGAGCACCAGCGCCGCACCAATGGTCGATCGTCGAATACCCATCAGGAAACTCCTTGCTTGAGTGGGAACGGACTTCAGCATCACTTGGCCTGCTTGGCGGCCCGGGCGCGGGCGGCTTTCACCCGCTTGAACGCCTCGAGCGCCGCCGCGCGGGTCGCGTCGGCCGCCGCTGCGGCGGCCGAGCGCGCCTTCGATACGAACTTCTTCGTCTTCTTCACGCACGTTTCCGCGCACCGGCGACCACCAGCGCCAGGCCCGCCGCCGCGGCCAATCCACCGGCCCACGGGGGAATGGTGCGCTGCTCGCTGGCGGTCAGCCGGACGTCGCCCACCTCGACCACGTCGCGCCGGGTTGTGACATTGGCGCCGCGGAGGATCACGAACCCGCCAAGGCCGAGGAGCAGCAGCCCGACGACCAGGCTCACGGTGCGGTTCATCGGGCGGGGACCGTCAGCGGACCCGTCAGGGTCAGCTCGATGGGCGACCCGGCGGCCACCACGACGTCCCGGCTCGCGGTTTCATTCGCCACGATGGCGCCGCCGGCGGTGCCGACCGCCGCGCCGATGATGGTGCCTTTCGAGTCTCCGCCGATGACCCGGCCAGCCACGGCGCCGATCGCGGTGCCCGCGGCCACCTTCTCAACCTCGCCCACGGTGACCCCGCGCCCCTTGAGGGTGTGGGACACGGAAGTGACCTCCGCGGGGAGTGGATAGCTCCGGCCGCCGACCGATACGTTGTCGACCCGCAGCGTCAGGCTGCCATCCTTCGCGCTCTTGGTCTTGGCCGGCTCGATTTCGGTGATGACGAGCGCCACCGAGGACCCGGCGGGGATGACCACCCGGCCGGCGGAGTTCCTGACGTCGGCGTCCACCGTCGTCATCAGCGTCTGTCCGGCCTCGTCGCTGCGGGAGGTGATCGTCCGCGTGGTCGTGACATCGATGGTGGTGCCGCTCTTGAGCGTCTTGGTCGCCGCGGCGCCGCCGCCGCTGGCCGTCTCGTTGGCCGCCGGCGCGCAGGTGCT
>DAOMFQ010000080.1:0-3538 GCA_035429905.1 Gemmatimonadales bacterium | reverse complement strand
TTGTGCGGGAGATCACGCGCGGATGAACGGGGAGGGAGGGCCGTCAGCGGCCGGTGTTGCGCGACCCTCCTCCCGCGTGCGAGAACGCGGCGACCTCGAGCCGGCTGTGCAACGCCAGCTTCTCGAGGACGTTGTGGACGTGGCTCTTGACGGTGTGCACCGCGATGTTGAGCCGCACGGCGATCTCCTTGTTGCTCATGCCCTCACCGAGCAGGTCGATGACCTCATGCTCCCGGCTGGTGAGCTTCACCGACTCCAGCAGCTTGGCCGGGTTCTCGACCGGTGCGTTGAGCGCGATCTGGGTGAAGAGCGACGTCGTCAACGCCGTGGGCAACACCTCCGCCCCGGCCGCCACCGCCCGGATCGTCTCGAAGAACTCCTCGAACGAGGCGTCCTTCATGATGAAGCCGGACGCGCCCGCCCGAACATAGTCCGCCACGTCCTCCTGCACCGGCATGAGCCCCATCACGATGACCCGGGCCGAGGGCACCTCGGCATGCACGCTCACGGTCAGGCTCAGGCTGTCGTGGTCCGCCAGGCCGAAGTCCAGCAGCACCACGTCGGGCCTGGCCTCCCGGACCTTCTCGAGGGCCTCGTCGACGTCCGCCGACGCCACCAGCACCCGGAATCCCGGCTGGGTGTGGATCATGGCCGCCATGCCCTCACGGAGCAGACGATTGTCGTCGATGAGGACGATGGCGATGGGTGCCGCCGCCTTGGAGCGGGCGGGTCGGCTGCGTTTCGACTTTTTCGGGGGAATTCGCGCCATGATGGGCCGCTCGCGATGGCGGGAACGCAGGACCGGGATACTGAAGACTACGCCCCGGGCACTCGCTCCGCCAGCCTCGGTCAGGCCGGCTTCCGGACCCCCGACACCAGCATTAGCACCCCGAGTCCGACCGCCACCCCGCCCGCCCACGGGGGAATGGGCCGCCGTTCGTCCGCACTGACCTTGACGTCTCCCAGCTGGATCAGCCTCTCCTTGGTGGTGATGCTGGCGCTTCCGGTCAGCATGAAGGCGCCGGCTCCCAGCAGGATCACGGCGCTCACGAGGGTGGTCCGGCGGCTCATGCGCAGTACTCGATCGGGGTGGGTGGACCGTGGGGGGGCGAAGGGCTGCTACAACATGGGCGCGGCCCGGTTTGGGGCCGTGCGCCAGGTCACAACTGGGGTGGGAAGGGGCGGAGAAACATCACGAGGGAACCACTCGACTCGACGGGAAGCCTGCCTCCTGGCGGCGCCACGGCTCGAGCAAATGATTCCCCCGCGTCCCCTCGCTTCGCTGCGTACTGCCTTTCGTACGGTGCTCCGGGGAGGAGTATCTCCTGGGAGTCTTCGACTCCACCCCGCCGAAGGGAAGGAGGAGGCCGGAGCGGTCCTCGTCCAGCGAGGTGACCCAAGATGGCGCGCGAATGCGGCGCCGACAATCCATCCAACGGTTGAAAACTGGCCCCGATCCAAGGGACCGGCCTGGTCAGGCGCGGGGAGGCCTCGGGATGCCCCGGGAGTGGGTGAACGCGACCACCTCGAGGCGGCTCCGCAGCGCCAGCTTCTCCAGCACGTTGTGGACGTAGCTCTTGACGGTGTGCACGGCGATGTGCAGCCGGGCCGCGATTTCCTTGTTGCTCAGCCCCTCGCCGAGCAGCTCGATGACCTGCATCTCCCGGTTGGTCAGCCGCACAGCGTCGAGGCTCCGGGGCCTCGAGGCGCCCGACGCATTGCGGGCCACCTGCGTGAAGAGCGAGGGGGTCAGGGCGTCGGGCAGCACCTCGCCGCCCGCGGCCACGGCCCGGATCGTGGCCACGAAGTCCTCGAACGAGGCGTCCTTCATGAGGAAGCCGGAGGCGCCCGCCCGCACGTATTCGGCCACGTCCTCGAGCGTCGGCAGGAGCCCCATAACGATGACCCGCGCGGTCGGCACCTCGCTCCGGACGGTGGACGTGAGGCGCACGCTGTCGTGGTCCGCGAGGCCGAAGTCGAGCAGGACGACGTCGGGCCTCGCCTCGCGCACCTTCTCGAGGGCCTCGGCCACGTCGGCGGAGGCGGCCAGCACCGTGAATCCCGGCTGGGAGCGGATCAGGGCCGAGATCCCCTCCAGCAGGAGCCGGTTGTCGTCGATGAGCACCAGCGCGATGGGGGCCCTGGCCGGGTCCGCGCCGGGTTCCGACACGAGTTGAATTTGGGATCCTGGTGTCCGCCTCACGAGGCGATCCTCGGATTGGGCGTGGGTCAGGTCACCTGTCCATCATGTGCCCGCCTGCGGCTAGGGCGCCAGCGTCGGGCCTCCGGGGTAGACCGCCCCCCGCTTCACCACCTGCCGGATGGCCGCAGTATGCCCGATGTCCGCCAGGGGGTCGGTGTCGAGGATCACGAAGTCGGCGAGCTTCCCAACCTCCACCGTGCCTCGGTCGGCCAGGGCGCCGATGGCGCGCGCGGCGTTCCGGGTGGCCGCGGCCAGCGCCTCGGCTGGGCTCAACCCCGCGCTGACCAGCAGCCGGAGCTCCTCGTGCAGGTTGGGGAGCTGCCACGCCCCTTCGTCGCCGCTCCCCAGCGAATCGGTGCCCGCCAGGAGTGGCACGCCGAGCTGGTGCGCGCGCCGGGTGATCTCCACCGCCATCGGCCGGAGCGCGCCCCGGTCCTCGGTGTAGATGAAGAGCGTCGGCTCGAAGAGCGTGCCGCGCCTCCGCATGGCGCCGAAAAGCGAATCGAAGGTCGGTGTGTCGAACCTCCCGCGCATGCTGGCCAGCGAATCCTTCACCAGCGCCGCATATCCCTCCCGCCCGAGCTGCCGTGCGATGAGGGTCGCGTGCGAGAGCGCATCGACCCCGGCCTCGGTCATCTGGAGTGGCGACACCTGCGCCATCGCCGCGTGGGCCCACACCAGCATCCCCTGCCGGTGCCCCTCGGCGGTGGCGGCCGCAACGAGCTCGGGGCTCAGCGCGGCGTAGAGCTTGATGGCGGTGGCCCCGGTGCCGCGCGCCTCGGCGACCGCCTGCCGGAGGTCGGTGGTCGAGTCGATGGCACGCATGCCGGGCAGCGAGCCGGGCACCTCGCCGGCGCTGGCCTGCGCGGTGCGCGGGTCGCTGAAGAAGGCTGGCCCCGCCCAGAGCGAGGCGAAGTAAAGGTCGGGCGACGCGATATCGCCCACCTTGGCGTCGCGCTTCATCGAGGCGATGGCCCGGGTGTCGCCCGCCATGTCGCGCGCGGCGGTGATCCCGCCGAGCAGGGCGCGGCAGAGCCGGCGGTCCGCGCGGACACGGGAGTCCTCCCCCGAGACGTCGCTCCCCACGTGCACGTGCGTGTCGATGAGGCCGGGGATCACGTACTTGCCCGGGAAGGGACGGACGGCGGTGCCGGCGGGCAGCGGCTGGGCGCCATCCTTGAAGACGGCGGCGATTCGCTCGCCGTGGATGAGGACGGTGGTGCCCGCGCGGGCCGCCGAGCCGGTGCCATCCCAGAGCGTGACACCGGTGAAGGCGACGAAGCCGGAGTCGGCCCGCTGGGGGGCGCACCAGGATTGGGCGGCAAGAGGAACCGC
>DAOMFQ010000079.1:0-9714 GCA_035429905.1 Gemmatimonadales bacterium | reverse complement strand
AGCCCGGTCCAGCACGACACCCGCAAGCCGAAGGAGCAGATGCTGCTCGAGCGGATCCGCGGCTCCGGCGCGCAGGCGGCAATTCTCGCGGCCGCGAAGATGTGCGAGCCCGGGCTCGACGAGCAGGTGGCGTACACCAAGGCGCTGGACGAGGAGCACATCCCCTACTTCGTGACCGAATTCGAGGAGAAGATGTCCGGCTTCGACCAGATGCAGCTGCAGCTCGAGACGTTCGTCGAGAGCATCCTGTTCGACTAGGGAGGGACCGTGATCGCGGAACAGGAGATCGTGGGCCGGGGCGCGGTCGAGGGCGCCAGGCTGATGCGCGACTGGTTTGCGCGGCTCGACGCCGCCGCGGAGCGGAAGGAGGCCGCGGCGTACGTGTTCGTGATGGGCAGCCTGGCCGAGGTCCTGCGCGCCTTCGACATGCACCTGGTGTTCCCCGAGATCAACTCGCTGCAGACCGCCGTGCGGCACGTGGCGCACGAGTACCTCGGCATGGCGGAGGATTACGGGTATTCGCCCGACGTCTGCGGCTACGTCAAGGCCGACGTCGCCATGCAGCTCCAGGGCGGGAAGCACTCGATGGGCCGCCTCCCGAAGCCGGCCCTGGCCCTCGCCACCAACGCCTGCAACACCTACGTCAAGTGGGCGGAGTTCTGGGAGCGGTACTACAAGATCCCGATGGTGACGCTGGACATCCCCGGGTCGCGGACCGCGGCGGGCGGCGCGGCGCCGGGCACCGACGCCTTCGAGAACGACCGTCGGTACCTGGAGGTCCAGCTCCGCGAGTTGATCACCGAGTGCGAGCGGATCACCGGCAAGCCACTGGACCTGGAGCGCCTGCGCGAGGTGCTCGACTACACCAACCGGATGGCGGCGGCCTGGAAGCGGGTGCTCGATCTGAACCGCGGCCGCCCCGCGCTGTTCAATGCGCTGGTGGACGGTACGGTCTACCTCGGCGTCCTGAACGCGCTCCGCGGCACCCGGGAGGGGGCCGAGTACTTCGAGCGGCTGGTCGAGGAGATGGAGTACAAGGCGGCGCACCGGCTCGGCACCATCCCGGACGAAAAGCACCGCCTGCTCTTCGTGGGCGTGCCCTGCTATCCGATCTTCCGGCGCTTCCACGAGATGTTCGCGGACCAGGGCGGCGTGTTCGTCGCGTCCAGCTACCTCTGGTTCGCGGCCGGCGGACTCGACCTCGGGTTCCAGTACGACCTGGACCGGCCGATCGAGAGCCTGGCGGAAGGGGTCCTGGTCGGCGTCCGCCACGCCGGCGATGCGATGCTCTTCCACGATCAATCGCTCATCGAGCAGGTCGACCAGTTCGGCGCCGACGGGGTCGTCTACCACCCCGTGAAGAGCTGCCGCACGGTGTCCACCAGCCTGGCTGGAAGCCGGAAGGCGCTCATGAAGGCGCGCGACGTCCAGTGTCTGTTCATCGAATCGGACATGATGGACCGGCGGGTGGTGTCGGAAGCCCAGCTCAAGAATCGGATCGATGCCTTCTTCGAGGGCCTCGACTCCCAGCGGCTCCGCACCCTCGCCGCCACCGTCACTGCCTGACCGGAGGACCCATGCGATACGCGGGCGGCGTGGACGTCGGGTCCACGCAAACGAAGGCGGTCGTGATCGACGAGGCCCGGCGCATCGTCGGCCGGTCGCTGATCATGACCGGGGCGAATGTCGTGACCGCCGCCCAGGAGGCGTTCCAGGCGGCGCTCGACGACGGCGTGGTGCGGGAGGCCGACGTGGGCTATGTCATCGGCACCGGGTACGGGCGCTACAAGGTGACGTTCGGGAACGACCAGGTCACCGAGATCAGCTGCCACGCGCGGGGCGCCGCCCACCTCTTTCCGGGCACCCGCACGGTGCTCGACATGGGCGGCCAGGACACCAAGGCGATCCGCGTCACCGACACCGGCGACGTGCTCGACTTCTGCATGAACGACAAATGCGCGGCCGGCACCGGGCGCTTCCTCCAGGCCGCGTCCTTCGCGCTGGAAATCCCTCTCGGCGAGCTCGGGGGCATCGCCCAGCAGTCCACGCGGCCCGTGAAGATCTCCACCACCTGCACGGTGTTCGCCGAATCGGAGGTGCTGGGCTGGGCGGCCAAGGGCAAGAAGATCGAGGACATCCTGATGGGCGTCCACCGCTCCATCGCCGCCCGGTCGGTGGCTCTCCTCCGGCGGGTCGGGGTCGAGGAGCGGGTCACCTTCACCGGCGGCGTCGCCCGGAACGTGGCGATGGTGGCGGTGCTCAACGAGCTCCTCGGCATTCCCCTGCAGGTGGGGGAGGACTCGCACTACATGGGCGCGCTCGGCGCCGCGCTCTTCGCGATGGACCGGATCGCCGCCGGGCAGGCCGTGCCCGCGGGAGCGGCCACATGAGCGACCTGACCGTCGGCATCGACGTCGGTTCGACGTACACCAAGGCCGCGCTGCTCGGCGACGACGGCAGGCTGGTGGCCACCGCCATGATCGCCACCGGCTTCCGCCTCGAGGCGGCCGCCGAGCAGGTGTACGGCACCCTGCTCCGCCACGCGGGGCTCGCCACCGGTGATGTCGCCTACGTCGTGAGCACCGGCGCCGGCCGGTACCAGGTGCCGTTCCGCGACCTGCACGCCACCGACCTCACCGCGCAGGGGCGCGGCACCCGGCACTTCTTCCCCCTGACGCGCACCGTACTCGACGTCGGCGGCCAGACCATGAAGGCAAGCCGGCTCGACGACCGGGGGCGCGTGGCCGCCTTCCGGCTGAACGACAAGTGCGCCGCGGGCACCGGCGCCTTCCTCGAGAAGACCGCGCGCTACCTGGGCTACGGCACCGAGCAGATCGGGGCGGTCGCGGCCGCTTCGGCCGACGCGGCGAACATTTCGGGCGTCTGCGCCGTCTTCGCCGAGTCCGAGGTCATCAACCACGTCTCGAGCGGGCGGGCGCCCGGCGAGATCCTCCACGGTGCCGTCGTGTCGCTCGTGGCCCGGTCGGTCCAGCTGATGAAGCGGGTCCGCCTCGAGCCCGAGATCACGCTCGTCGGCGGCATCATGCGCTTCCCGACCATGGTCCGCGTCCTCCGCGAGGAGCTCGGGCAGGACGTGAACGTCCCGCCCGATCCGCTGGCGCAGTTCACCGCCGCCATCGGCGCCGCGGTGCTGGGCCAGCAGCGCCTGGCCAAGCGCGCCGCCGCCGGGCACGTGGCGGCCTGATGGGCCGCCCGCTGCCTCTCTTCGATCCGGGCGCCGGCCGCGACGAGGCGCTGGCCCGCGAAGGATGGGAACGCCGGTTCGTGGCGGTCGGCTCGCGGCTCGATGAAGCCACCGCCTTGTACGAGCAGCTGGGGTTCGCCGTCCGGCTGGAGGCGCCGACCGCGGAAGACCTGCGCGAGGAATGCAGCGACTGCTACGAGGAGCTGCAGCGGTATCGAGTGGTCTACACCCGGAGGCCCGCGTGAAGGCCGCCCTGTTCCACGCCGCCCACCAGCCCCTCGAACTCGCGGAGGTCCCCACACCGGAGCCAGGGCCCGGTGAGGTGCTGGTGCGGGTCGCCGGATGCGGCGTCTGCCATACCGACCTGCATTACATCGACCACGGCACCCCAACGTTCAAGCCTCCGCCGATCATCCTCGGGCACGAAGTCGCGGGGACGGTCGCGGAAGTCGGCGCCGGCGTCACCGCCCTCGCCGCGGGCGCCCGGGTCCTGATTCCTGCCGTGCTGTCCTGCGGGCACTGTGTGCTCTGCCGGTCCGGCCGCGAGAACATCTGCGAAAACAGCCAGATGCTCGGCAACCACATCAACGGCGGGTACGCCGAGTTCGTGGCGGTGCCGGCCAAGGACGTGGTCCGCATGCCGGACGACGTGCCGCTGGTGGAGGGCTCCATCATCGCCGACGCGGTGACCACACCGTACCACGCGGTCGTGCGCCGCGGCCGGGTTGCACCCGGCGACTGGGTGGTGGTGTTCGGGTGCGGGGGCGTCGGCCTCTCCCTGGTGCAGATCGCGTCCGCCGTCGGGGGCCGGGTCATCGCCGTGGACGTGAAGGACGCGAAGCTGGAGACCGCCAGGCGGTTCGGCGCCACCGCGGTCTTCAACGCGGCGACGACCAAGAAGCTGGACAAGGAGATCCGCGCGCTCAGCGGCGGCGGCGTGGACGTGGCGTTCGAGGCGGTGGGCAGGGCGGCCACGCAGGAGCTGGCGCTGAACTGCCTGGCCACCGGCGCGCGCCTGGTCCTGGTGGGGTACAGCCCGGAGACGCTGCCGCTCAACGCCGGCCGGGTCATGTTCCGCGAAATCGAGGTGATCGGCTCCCTCGGATGCCGCCCGGTGGACTATCCGCGCGCCATCGAGATGGTGCGCCAGGGCCATGTGCGGCTGCTCGACCTCGTCACCCACCGGTTTCCGCTCGAGCGGATCGCGGAGGCGCTCGACACGCTCCGGGGCGGCGATGCCATCCGCGTGGTGGTGACCCCGTGAGGATCACCGATGCCCTCCTCGGCGAGCACGGCGCCTTCTACGCGCAGTTCGACCGGCTCGAAGAGACGCTGCCGCACACGACGTCCGCCGCCGAGGTCCGGGAACAGGCGGCGCTGCTCGCCGCGGCGCTGGTGACGCACGCGAAGCTGGAGGATGCGCTGCTGTTCGACCGGATGCGTTCCGCCGGCGCGGACGAGGGGCTCCTGGACACGATGGAGGCGGAGCATGCGGAGATCGCCGGCCTGCTCACCCGCGCCCAGGGCTCCCAGGACGCCGTGGCGGCGCGGGAACACCTCCTCGACGCCGTGGCGCTGGCGCGGGAGCACTTCGCGAAGGAGGAGCGCCTGGCGTTTCCGCTGGCCGAACGTGCCCTCGGCGCCGCCGTCCTGACGGAGCTCGGCGTCGGCTGGTCCACCCGACGCGACGTGTTCCTCGGGGAGGGCTAGGGCAGCTCCACGATCTGCATGCGGTGGGCCTTCCGGCCGCCACGCGGCAGGCGCACGGGGCCGGCGGCGGCTTCGACGAGCGCCGCGGCCTTCTCCACCGTCCGGGTGGCGAGGGCCCGCGCCCCCTCATGGAGTTCCGCGTTCTGCTGGACGAACGTGACGTTCTGCTCCATGTCCTCCGCGGACCAGCCGCGGCTGTGCGCGATGAACGGGAACTGCGGAAAATCGAACCCGAGCTCCGAAAAGAACATCAGCATCTGCCCCGCCACCGACTGCACGTTGTCCTGCCCGCCCGTGATGATGAACGACGCCACCTTGTTCCGGATCAGCACCCGGTCGCGGATCGTGACCTGGTTCTGGATGCAGTTCATCCGCTCGATCAGCTTGAAATAGAGCGAACTGGCGCTCCCCCAGCGGATGGGGGAGGAGAGGATCACCGCGTCGCACCAGAAGACCAGCGCCTCGTACACCTCCGCCATCTGGTCGTCGGGATCCATCTGCGTGATCGAACAGGGCCAGGTGCAGGCGTGCGCGCTCTTCGAATAGTACCCCTCGCAATGGCGGACCCGCAGCGTGTTGGCCTTGAGGAGCTTCGTCTCGACGCCGAGGGTGCCGGCATGGGCCAGCGCGATTTCGAGCAGGGCATCGGAGGTGGAATAGCGCGGGAACGCGGGGTCCATCGCCGTGGTCGAAAGTCCGAGTACACGAAGCGGCCCGGGCTCCCGCACGAGGGGCCGCTCGAGGGGATGGCGTTCATGGGGCGGCTTGTGACGGGTGGTGGCCGGCGTCAGGTTGACGAGCAGACGCCCGCCTTCCTCGCGCAGCTCGTGCCGCGGCACCCGGTCATCCTCGTACCCCGGCTCGCCCTCGCCGGTGGTGCGATGGAACTTGTAGTGATGCCAGGGGCAGACGAGATACTCGCCGTCGAGTGTCCCCTCACCGAGTGGACCGCCGGCGTGGTTGCAGACGCCGGATACCGCGCCGAACCGGCCGTCCTGGTAGCTGAGCGCGAGCCGGAGGCGCCCCAGCACGACCTGGCGCACGGCGTTCTTCTTCAGTTCTTCGACCGGACCCAGGTCGGCCCAGCCCGATTCATCGCGCGCGCTCATCAGTCCTCCTCGACAAGACCAGTGGGGACGCCGACCTCAGGGCGCCGTACCCAGCTGCACGAGCAGCTGTTGCCCGCTCTCCTGCGCGGTGGCGTTCTTGAAGTCGGCGCTGAATCCGGGAGCGCGGATGACGAGGCGCCCCGGCGCCCGTTCGATCGTCGGCTTCGCCAAGCCCGCAACCTCGACCCAGGCGATGCCGTTGAAGAGCGGATGCGGACCCACGCCTTCGGTCCGCGCCTCGAGGTCCGCGCCGGCCTCGTCGATTGCGGTCATCTGGCCGGCATCATTGCCGAGCCGGAGGAACCGGGTGTGCACCAGGCCGCCCTCGACGCGCTCGATGTTGAGCGGATCGAACCCCTGGGGCCAGAGCGGCTGCCCCGGGGCGGACTGGATGACGACCCGCCATCCCGCACGCGCGTCGAAGGCCCGCTGCCGTTCGCCCCACCCCTCAACCACACCCGCCACGTCCAGGCGGGCCTCCCGCTTCCGGGTCGCGACTTCCACCGGTGTGAAGCTGCACGGCGCCGACGAAGCGGCGCCGGGCCCGCCGACCGCCGCGTCCAGCATTGCGTCCAGCGACTGGCCGTCACTCGCCTCGAGGGATTGCTGCCACCCGGGACTCAGGCGGTCCAACAGGAGGGCGAGCGCGGGGCCGACGGTGTAGGCCCGGAGCCGGACCGCCGCTGGCGGATACTCGGCGGCCGGGATCGTCACGCCGGCCTCGCCGCCGGCGCGCAGCTGCACATAGGCCGCGAGTCCCTCGTTCAGTTCCGTGAGGCGCTCGTACTTCGGAAAGACCGAATCCATGGCCGCAAACCGCTCCCGCCGGTACGAAAGCGCCACGCGGGTCCAGCACGCCGCCCCGGCGTTTTCGGTGTTGGCCAGCGCGCGCCGGAGCGCGTCGCTCTCCAGCCGACGGAGCGCCAGCAGGTCGGCGTTCAGCACCGGGTAGATGACGAGGTCGCCTTCGTTGCCCGACCAACCGGCGTGGTGGGTTCGCTGGTACACGTGGAAGGATTCGTGGAGCGCCACCGCGGCGAGCTCCGCCGGAGGGCGTGCGGGATTGGCGGCATCCGCCAGCAGGGTGGCCGTCATCACGCCCCCCAGCTCCGCGCTCGAGTTGGAGGTCACCGCGGGATGGCGCCCCGCGTAGACCCGGGTGGCCGGCCCGGCGCCCTCGACCGGAGAGAAGCCCGCTGGCGGACTCGGATGCCGAAAGAGGTAGGTCTGTTTGCCGTCGTAGACCGCGAGCGGAATGGTCAACGGATCGAAGCCGGGCCAGAAGGACTGGGCCCCCGCCATCCGCTCGACCTCGCGCTCGATCGCCAGCGCAACGCTCGGGCCCTGCGCCGCCACCGGGGCGGACCAAGCGAGCAGCAACGCGGTGCCCAGCGCCGACCACCACGCCCGCCCCCGCTCACGGGCGCGACCCCTCATCCGGGCCGCACCGCCGCGGCGTTGAGCAGCGAGATCTTCTGCCAGATCTTGCCGGAGAGGCCGGTCGCCAGGGTCTCGATCTCGTTCACGGCGCCCAGAACCACCGGCTCGTTGAAATGCTGGACATGCAGCGCGGCGATCTTGCTGATGAGCGAGAGCAGCTCGCTGCAGTAGTCGAGGTAGCGGCCGAGCTCCATGGGGGTGAGCGAGCGGACCGGCGACGACGCGGTGTCCGTGGTGACCGATGCCACGCGGTCCGGGTCCTTGGTCAGCTGGTGCATGTCCACGATGTGCGCCATGCTCCGCAGCTGGTGCAGGGCGGCCAGCGCGCGCCGGCGCTTGAGGCGGGTCTCGAGGGTCAGCAGGAAGAAGACTGACGCGCCGAGAAAAAGGAGGTCGCTGATGGCTGCATCGGAGGCCTGGACCAGCTCGTCCAGTCCCTCGACGCCCGTCGGGAGCTGGAAGGTGCGGGCGATGACGACGATCACCAGCACCATGCCGAGGATACCCAGACCGGCGGCACCTCGGATCAGCCACTGCGGCCGCCGGAGGTAGTCGACCCGCGCCGCCGTCTCGTGGCCGAGTGCGAGGAGCTCGTCCGCCACCCCCGCCAGTCCCGATCCGGGGAACCGCTCGGTGATCCGGTCCCGGAGGCGCGAAAGCGTCCCGAGGATCTGCGCGTCGTCGAGCTGGCGGAACCGGTTTCCCGCAGGCACGCTCAACCGCCCGCGAACCGCACGCAATACACCGGCGGCAGGTGTTCCGAGATGGTCTGCCAGGAATCGCCCTGATCCTCCGAGATCCACAACGATCCGGTGGTGGTGCCGAAGACCAGCCGGTCGCCGCTCGGGTCGATGTCGAGCCCGTGCCGGTAGGTGATGTCGTAGGCCTGGCGCTGCGGCAGTCCCTTCGTGAGTGCCTCGAACGTCTTGCCGCCATCGCGGGTGCGGTTCACGATGACCCGGCCGTCCACGGGAATGCGGCGCTGATCGCTGGTGCCGGGCACGAACCACGCCGTGCCGCCCTCGCGCGGGTGGACCACCACCGCGAACCCGAAGGAGGACGGCGTCACCTGAAGCTCGCGCCAGGATGCGGCGTCGTCGGTGGAGCGGAAGATCCCATTGTGGTGCTGCACCCACCATTCCGCCGGCTGGCCGGGGCACTGCACGAGCCGGTGCACATCCTGCACGTTGGGGTCGTTGGCCTGCTCCGGTGGGAAATAATCCGCACGCATGCCGTGGCTGCTGATCTTCCAGGAGGCGCCGCCGTCCGTGGTGGCCCAGACGCCACCGGTCGAGACGCCCACCGCCACCCGCCGCGGGTCGCGGGGATCCACGCTCACCGAGTGGATCCCGGGGTAATCCGCGCCTCCCCCGACCCACTCGATCCGTTTCGGGTGATCCCAGAGTGCGCGGTTGAGCTCCCACGTCGATCCGGCGTCGTCGGACCGGAACAGCCCGCCGGGGATGGTGCCGCACCAGAGGGAGCCCGGCCGCGCGGGGTCCGCCGGCTCGAGCGCCCAGATCAGCTGCACGCTGTCGGGGATCGTGCGCCCCATCGGGTCCACGCGGGGCGCGGTGCCCTCGGGCCGGGGCGGCAGCGCGGGGGTCGTGATTTCCTCCCACTTCCGCGCCCCCTGACGGAGGCGGTGCAGCTTGACGCCGAAGTGCCCGTGACCGAGCGCGACGTACACCGCGCCGTCGCGCGGGTCGGGCAGGACCATCGTGGCGTTGTCGCCGAGGAAGTGGACCTTCTTCACGGTCCATCGCGACTTGCCGCGCTCGACCTGGAAGAGGCCCTTGCGGGTGGCGGCGAAGAGGCGGGTGCTCATGATGTCGTTCCTCCGTCCCTGTGGTGGTCAGCCCCCGGAGAGGGCCTGCATGACGTACAGCTTCGAATCCGACCGGACGGCGTCGCTGAGCTGCGCCCGGTCGCGGATCATCCGCCCGTCGAGAAAGATGGCCATGTGCTTGCGGAGCTCGCCCTGCTCGTCGAGGACATACCCGCGGGCGCGCGGGTTGCCCGCGAAGACGGCGTCGAGCACCTCGCGCACCGTGGCGCCCGCGACCTCGGTGGGCGGACAGGCGACGTGGCGCTGGATCGTTTCGGTGAACGCGACAGTTGGCATGCCGTGACCCTCCCTAGAAGCCTCCCCCGCCCCCACCTCCACCACCGCCACCCGAACTCCCGCCACCGCCGAACCCGGAGCCGCCCGAGCTCCTCGGCGACGAGCTCATGGTGCTCGCCGCCCGG